>JAWWPK010000212.1:0-24659 GCA_033854925.1 Nocardioidaceae bacterium
CGAGTTCGGTTCGGGGACACGTTATCTGCGACACCGCGTCACGTCACCGCCTCCAGCACCGCGTGTCCCGCTCCGGGAGCACTGTCGGTGGCCCACCGTAGGCTCGTTGCATGCGTCCCGTCACCGATCTCGAGCGCCGCGTGGCGCCGTTCAAGGTCGAGGCCGACTACCAACCGTCCGGCGACCAGCCCGCGGCGATCGCCGAGATCACCAAGCGGCTCCAGGGCGGCGTGCAGGACGTGGTCCTCCTCGGCGCGACCGGCACCGGCAAGACCGCGACCGTGGCCTGGGTGGCCGAGCAGGTGCAGCGGCCGATCCTGGTCATGCAGCCCAACAAGACGCTGGCCGCCCAGTTCGCCAACGAGCTGCGCCAGCTGTTCCCGAGCAACGCCGTCGAATACTTCGTCTCCTACTACGACTACTACCAGCCCGAGGCCTACATCCCCCAGACCGACACCTACATCGAGAAGGACTCCTCTATCAACGAGGAGGTCGAGCGGCTGCGGCACTCGGCGACCAACTCGCTGCTCACCCGGCGCGACGTGATCGTGGTGGCCTCGGTGTCGTGCATCTACGGCCTCGGCACCCCGCAGGAGTACGTCGACCGCATGCTCCGGCTCAAGGTCGGCGAGGAGCACGACCGCGACGGCATCCTGCGCAGGCTGGTCGAGATGCAATACACCCGCAACGACATGACGTTCTCCCGCGGCAACTTCAGGGTCCGCGGGGACACCCTCGAGATCTTCCCGGTCTACGAGGAGCACCAGGTCCGCATCGAGTTCTTCGGCGACGAGATCGAGCGCCTGATGACGCTGCACGCCGTCACCGGCGAGGTCATCACCGAGGACCAGCAGCTGCACGTCTTCCCGGCCACCCACTACGTCGCCGGCCCGCAGCGGATGGAGCGGGCGATCCGCGGCATCGAGCTCGAGCTGGAGGACCAGCTCGCCAAGTTCGAGCGTGAGGGCAAGCTGCTCGAGGCCCAGCGGCTGCGGATGCGGACGACCTACGACGTCGAGATGATGAGGCAGGTCGGCTCCTGTGCCGGCATCGAGAACTACTCCATGCACATCGACGGGCGCAGCCGGGGCTCGGCGCCCAACTGTCTCCTCGACTACTTCCCCGAGGACTTCATCCTCGTCATCGACGAGTCGCACGTCGCGGTCCCGCAGATCGGCGGCATGTACGAAGGCGACATGTCCCGCAAGCGCAACCTGGTCGACCACGGCTTCCGGCTGCCCAGCGCGATGGACAACCGGCCGCTGCGCTGGGAGGAGTTCCTCGACCGGATCGGCCAGACGATCTACCTGTCGGCAACGCCGGGCAACTACGAGCTCGACAAGGTCGGCGGCAACACCCCGCCGGCCGTCGTCGAGCAGATCATCCGCCCGACGGGGCTGGTCGACCCGCAGGTCGTGGTGAAGTCGACCAAGGGCCAGATCGACGACCTGATCCAGCAGATCCAGGAGCGCACCGTCAAGGGTGAGCGGGTCCTGGTCACCACCTTGACCAAGAAGATGTCGGAGGACCTCACCGACTACCTCCTCGACGCCGGCATCCGCACCCGCTACCTGCACTCCGAGGTCGACACCCTCAAGCGGATCGAGCTGCTGCGTGACCTGCGGCTGGGGGAGTACGACGTGCTCGTCGGCATCAACCTGCTCCGTGAGGGCCTCGACCTCCCGGAGGTGTCGCTGGTGTCGATCCTCGACGCCGACAAGGAGGGGTTCCTCCGCTCCGACAAGTCCCTGATCCAGACGATCGGGCGCGCGGCCCGCAACGTCTCCGGCGAGGTGCACATGTACGCCGACAAGATCACGCCCTCGATGGCGTCGGCCATCGACGAGACCAACCGCCGCCGCACCAAGCAGGAGAACTACAACCGCGAGCACGGCATCGACCCGACACCGCTGCGCAAGAAGATCGCCGACATCACCGAGATGCTGGCCCGCGAGGACGAGTCCACCCAGGAGCTCCTGCAGACCTGGGCCGGCACCGAGGCCAAGGGCCGCGCCGGGGGAGTCAAGCCGAAGCAGGGCCGCCAGCCGACCCCGGTGCTGGGCGTGAACGCCGCCGGTCACCACGCCGCCGGCCTCGCCGGCATGCCCTCGTCCGACCTGGCCCAGCTGATCCAGGACCTCACCGACCAGATGAAGGCGGCCGCGGCGGAGCTGCAGTTCGAGGTCGCCGCCCGCCTGCGCGACGAGATCTCGGAGCTGAAGAAGGAGCTTCGCCAGATGATGGAAGCGACGAAGTGAAGCGAGCGCCGGCGACGAAGTAGACCCGGTCTTGGCCTGCTCGTGGGTCGGGGGCACACTGCACCCATGGCCGACGTGTTCCGACTCCAGGACGACGGTGCGCGGTCGTCGCTGACCTTCGACTGCGGCGACCTGCCCTCCGACGGCGCGGTCGCGGCCGCGGGCCACGAGTCCAGCGGGCACTTCTGGGAGGGCGTGGCCACCTACACGTTCGGGAACGGCGCGACCGGGCTCGACTTCGACTCCGACGCGGACATGTTCTCGGTCTACGGCGAGCGGGACGACCTCGAGCGGCTCCGCGACCTGCTCCGCCCGCTGGTCAACGACGGCGCCCGGATCGCCGCCCTGATCACGAAGGCCGAGGGCGAGGGCTTCCAGTTCGACGCCTGAGTCAGGCGTGGCTGATCTGGGGCGTCGCGCTCGCGGCGTACGTCCTGGCGATCTTCCACCGCTCCTCGCTCGCAGTCGCCGGACTGGCCGCGGCCGACCGGTTCGACATCAGCGCTGCGCAGCTGGCGACGTTCACGATGCTGCAGCTGCTCGTCTACGCCGGCATGCAGATTCCGGTCGGGCTGCTCGTGGACCGCTACGGGCCCCGGAGCGTGATGCTCACCGGCGCGATCGTGCTGACGCTGGCGCAGGCCGGGTTCGCCCTCGCTGAGTCGTACGGCGCGGCGCTGGCCGCGCGCTTCTTCGTCGGCATGGGCGACGCGATGACGTGGATCTGCCTGCTGCGGCTGGTGACCACGTGGTTCTCGGGCCGCAGGATCCCGTTCGTGACGGCCCTGAGCGGCACCTTCGGGCAGCTCGGCGCGATCGGGGCGGCCGCGCCGATGACCTGGGCGCTGGGCCACCTCGGCTGGACGAAGGCCTACCTCATCGCGGCCGCGGTGAGCGTCGTCGCGAGCGTCGCCGTGGCTGTCGTCGTCCACGACGCTCCTGAGGGGCGGAGCCTCCGGGGCCCCCGGCTGACCCTCGGCAAGATCAACGCGAGCCTCCGCGCCTCCTGGTCCCATCCGGGCACGAGACTGGGCTTCTGGATGCACTTCGTCACCCAGTTCAGTGCCGTCGCGATGACCCTGCTCTGGGGCTTCCCGTTCCTGGTGAAGGGTGAGCACCTCAGCGAGGGCCGGGCCGGTCTCCTGCTCAGCCTCATCGTGGTCGCCGTGATGTACAGCGGACCCACGATCGGCTGGGTCATCGGCCGGCACCCGTGGCACCGCTCGACCACGGTGCTGACCATCGTGTGGTCGATCGTCACCGTCTGGACGGTGGTGCTGGCCTGGCCGGGCGACGCGCCGTTCTGGCTCCTCGTCGTCCTCACCCAGGTCATCGGCATCGGCGGACCGGCGTCGATGATCGGTTTCGACCTCGCCCGGACGTCGAACCCCTCCGAGCGGCTGGCCAGTGCCAACGGCATCATCAACCAGGCCGGCTTCTCGGCCAGCCTGGTCCTGGTCGTCGCGATCGGCCTGGTCCTCGACTGGCGAACGCCGGGGAGCGGAAATGCCTACGACGCGAGCGCGTTCCGCTGGGCGATGTGCGCTCAGTACCCGCTGTGGGCGATCGGCCTGCTCCAGGTCTGGCGCTACCGCCGCAAGGCGCGAGCGGTCATCGATCGCGCCGAGCTGACAGCCAGCGCGCGAGCAGAGGGGTGAGAGCGAGGATCACCAGGAGCCGGCAGAGCTGCACCGCGAGCACGTAGGTCACGTCCGACCCGGCGTCCGCAGCCGTCGACAGCACCGCGAACAGGCCGCCCGGCGTGGTGGCGAGGTACGCCGTCAGGCCGTCCACCGGCGTCGCCCAGGCCAGGACCGCGCCCACCGCTGCCGTGGCCGCGACCATCCCGATGGTCAGCGTGAGCACCGCGGGCAGCATCCGTGCGATCGAGGCGAGGCTGGCCCGGGTGAACCGCAGCCCCACCTGTGCCCCGATCAGCGCAAAGGCCACCCACTGGACCGGGGTCGGCACCCGGACGTCGCCCAGCCAGCCGCCCAGCGCGATCACGACCGCCACGGCGAGCGGCCCGAGCAGCGATGCCGTCGGGAACCGCACCACCCGGGCCAGGGCCAGCCCGACGACCAGCGAGATCGCCACGAAGACGAGGTCCCGCGGCAGCCCCGCGTCCGAGGACGCCAGCCTGCCCTGCCCGTGCGCGGGCTGGAAGACGATGGCGGTCACCAATGGCATCGCCATCAGCACGACCAGGACGCGCAGGTACTGCACGACGGTCACCACCCGGTCGTCCGCGCCGAGGTCGTGGGCCACCGCCACCACTCCGGAGGCGCCGCCCGCGATCAACGCGAACACCCCGGTCACCGGCGACACGTCGTCGCGCAGTGCCAGTAGTCGCCCGGCCACCAGCGAGATGAGGAGCGTGGCCAGCATGACCAGGCCGATCGGCAGCAGGTCGTGCCCGATCCGCTCGAGCGCGGGCAGGCTCACGACCGCGCCGATGACCACCCCGATCGTGCCCTGCGCGACCCGGAACAGCCCGGCCGGCAGCGCCAGCTCGGTCGGCGAGGTGAGCGCGTGTGCCATCCCGCCGAGCAGTGAGGCGAACAGCACCGCGGACGGCAGGTGCACCAACGACAGCACCACGCTGAGCACGACCGTCACCCCGACCACGAGGGCGAGCGCCGCCCGTGGCGAGCGCTCGGTCCCTGACATCTGCGCAAGCCTAAGCGGGTACCTCAGCGCCATGGCAGACACCTTGATCGACCTCGGCCGACCTACGCAGGGCGACGTGATCGACCTGATCCTCAACGACCACCGTCGCTTCGAGGCGCTCCTGCGCGACCTGCGTGACAGCACCTCCGACCGGGACGACGTACGCCGCGCCCTGGCCACGCTGCACACCGCCCACGCGATCGCCGAGGAGCAGCACGTCTACCCCAGGCTGCGCCGCCGGGACGCGATCACCGAGCACGAAGCCGAGCACGGCGAGGAGGAGCACGCCGAGGGGCACGAGGCGATGCTGGCCGTGCTCGAGCTCAAGGGCACCGACACCCAGGCCTTCGACGACGCCGTCGAGGAGCTGGCGCGGGTGGTCAACCACCACCTCACCGAGGAGGAGCTGACCATCCTCAACCCGGCGCGCGAGGAGGTCGGCGAGCGGCTACGAGCGGAGCTCGGCGAGAAGTTCGCGGCCGAGCGCAACCAGCAGATCGACGACGGCTGCGGGTCGATCACCCAGATCCGCGGCCTGGTCGCAGCGGCCCGCCGCGAGGGACTGCTCGACGAGGGCGACGAGGACGAAGAGAGCGAAGGCTAGGGTCCTAGGAGGCCCGCGCCGGGAACATCTCGCGCTGGTAGGCGCGCAGCGCCTCCAGGTCGGCCGCCATCCGCACGGCCAGCTCCGGAAGCGCGGCCACGGCGGCCGCCAACGAGCCGTTGATGACGTGCTCCTCGACCTGCCGGGCGCCCTCGCCCAGCGAGATCGCGCCCAGGTTGAGCGCCGAGCCGGCGAGGCGGTGCGCCACCGCGCTCAGCTGGTCGGCGTTCCCGGACACCGCCGCGGCGCCCATGGTGGCCAGCTGCCCCTCGGCGTTACCGAGGAAGTTCGTGATCGCCCGGTCGACGTACGACGTCTCGTCCTCGGGGTTGTCGACCTCCCGAAGCTCCTCGAGCCGATCGAGGTCCAGCCGCTCGGCGTACGACGGACGGGGTGCCAGCCAGCGCCTCAGCGCCTCGTCGAGCTGGGCCGCGTTGACCGGTTTGATGAGGAGGTCGTCCATCCCTGCCTCCAGGCAGCGCTCTCGCTCGCCCTCGACCGCCGCCGCGGTCATCGCGATGATCGGCCGGCGCCGGCCGTTGTCGTGCGCCCGGATGTGCCGGGTCGCGGTGTAGCCGTCCATGTTCGGCATCTGCACGTCCATCAAGATCGCGTCGAACGCGCCGTCGCGGGCCGCCTCGATGGCTGCCAGCCCGTCGTCCGCGGTGTCGGTGGTGTAGCCGAGCGAGGCCAGCAGCCCGGTCGCGACCAGCTGGTTGGCCGCATTGTCCTCGACAACCAGGATCCAGCCCTTGCTCGGCGGCTCGACGACCAGCTCGTGGCGTGATGGGTTGGCGGAGTAGCGCTGCACCAGGGCCTGCGGCAGGCCGGCGTCGTCGAGCAGCGCGGACTCGCGGCAGAGCAGCCACTGGACCGTGCCGTCGCTGCGCACCCATCGCACCTCGACGGGACGCTCATGCACCCGGCCCTCGCGGACGTCGTCGAGGTGCGCCCGGAACTGCACGCGGCCGTCGTCGTCCAGGGTGTCGAAGACGGTCAGCGCGGCCAGTCCCTCGTCACCGATCCGGTGCAGCCGAGCGATCTCCGGGTTGGCGTACACCGTCCGACCGTCCAGGTCGATGACCCACAGGCCATCCGGAGAGCTCTCGACGATCTCCCGGTAGAGCTCCGAGAGGTCCATGTCCCACCTCCCCAGACTCGACGCTAACGCGGCAGGAGGTCCTCGCGTGGGACTTTCGGGAAGGTCGAGGTCCGGGCGTGACCCACACGCGCGTCGGGCCTAGGTTGCTGACGTGAACGTCGCAGCGCTGCAGGCGTACTGCGTGGGCAAGCCCGGCGCGTGGACGGACTTTCCGTGGGACCACGACTTCCCGGTGATCAAGGTGGGGGTGAGCGAGCGCGGGAAGATCTTCGCCTTCCTGGGCGCCGACTCGGTGGGCGTCAAGGGCGGCGCCACGCGTGAGGTCGCCGACGAGTGGCTCGACCGCTACCCGGAGGCCGCCACGGTGATGCGCTACATCGGCCGCTCCGGCTGGAACTCGCTGGCCTACGCCGGCATCCCCGACGAGGAGCTGCTCGAGGCGGTCGACGAGTCCTACCGCCTCGTCGTCAGGAAGATGCCGAAGAAGGATCGTCCGCAGGGATGGGAGGCCTGAGCGGCGGCCTTCAGCGGGATGAGCGCGCGGTACCCCAGACCTGTGCCGTTTCCGCACGCGGCGGATCCGATCCGGCGACGATACTCGGGTGGACGGCGATCCGGCAGAGACACGGCAGCAGGCGACGACCGAGCAGCCGGCGGCAACGGAGCAGCCGGCAGCGCAGCAGGATCCGCAGGCCGCGCACGTCTCCGCAGAGCAGCTTCGTGACTATGTGGAGCGAGCGAGCTTCGCCAAGACACTGGGCCGTCGGGGCTACCAGCAGAGCGACGTGCACACCCTGCTGGTCAAGGTCGCCGAGACGATCCGGGCGGGAGAGCCGCTCGCCGACCTGGTGCGCCACGCGCATCTGACCCACGTCCGGCTCGAGGACGGCTACGACCAGAGCCAGGTCGACGACTTCCTGGCGGCCGTGGTCGACCTCGACCCCCATGCGGAGCACCGGCCGGAGATTGCCCGCAGCGGGCTGGTCGCCAAGCTGTTCGGCTGATCCCAGCGCTGCCGCGCCACCCGACAGGGTCTGTCCACCGTCCCGCTCGCGTGCCACGATCGGGCGGAGAAGGGGGGCGGCCATGTTCGGAGCGCTGGGCGCGGCGGCCGCGGTGCTGCTCCTCTGGTCCGGACTGGTCAAGCTCAGCACACCCGTCCCGGTGGCCGGCCTCGTCTCCACGCCGCTCGCCGTGCGGGGGCTCGGGCTCGCGGAGGTCGCGGTCGGCGCATGGTTCCTCGCCGCGGGCGGCACGGTCTCCGCGGCAGCCCTGGCGGCCAGCTACCTGGTCTTCACCGCCCTGACGCTCCGGCTCACGACCAGCCGGCGGTCAGTGCCCTGCGGCTGCTTCGGACGCTCCGACGCCCCGACCGGCGTCGTGCACGTCGTGGTCGACGCGGTCGCAGCGGGTGCCGCGATCGTCGCGGTGGCGAGGCCGCCCGGCCCGCTCGGAGGCTTCACCGACGCGGCCCCGACGGTGGCTGCCGTCGGACTGGCCCAGGTGCTCCTGCTCGCGGCCCTGGCCCACCTTCTCGTGACCTCGCTCCCCGAGCTCCTGGCCGATCGTGCCCGGGTGGTGGCAGGGTCGTGATCGTCCTGGTGCTCGTGGAGACCGTCCTGATCGCGGTGCTCACGGTCCTGGTCGCCGGGCTTCTCCGCGCGCACGGCACCGTGCTCCGTCGGCTGCACGCGCTGGACGGTGGGGAGGGCGCCGACGCGGGCTTCGCCATGCGCGCTCCTGCAGCTCCCGCGACGCAGCCGGGCCAGGATCCTGATGCACGCGACGTCACGGGCGAGACCGTGGACGGCGAGCTCGTCACCGCCCGGGTGGCTGACGTCGCCCACGACACCCTGCTGCTCTTCCTCTCCAGCGGGTGCGAGTCCTGCGGCGCCTTCTGGGGCGACCTCGCCGGGCCGGTGCGGCTGCCGGTCGGCACCCGCCTTCTCGTGGTTGTCCAGGATCGCGACCAGGAGAGCACGTCAGCGCTCGCGCGGCTCATCCCTGCCGGCGTGGACGTGGTGCTGTCCTCGGACGCCTGGCGCGACTACGAGGTCCCTGGTTCGCCGCACGCGGTGTTCGTCGACGGGCCCAGTGGCCGGGTCCGTGGCGAGGGCACGGGGCAGTCGCTGCGGCAGGTCTCCGACCTGCTCGCGCAGTCCACCGGCGACGCCGGCTTCGTCGTCACCCCGTCCACGGGCAAGCCCGGACGGGACACCCGCCAGGAGCTGGAGGTGGACCGGGCCCTGCTCGCCGCCGGGATCCTCCCGGGCGACCCCAGGCTCTACGGGGAGGACTCGTGACCACGGTCGCGGCGTACGGTTTGCGCGTCGAGCTGCCCCGTGCCTGGGAGGCCCGGCTCTACCGACGGGCTGGCCCGCTCCGCGCAGCCGGCCACCCGGAGGCGTTCGGCCATCCAGACGCGTCGGTCAACCCGGTGCTCCACCTCGCGAACTTCCCGCTGCCGCCTGGCCGGGGCGACTTCGGGACCGGTGCCGTGGAGCGGATGGGTCAATCCCACGTGTTCGTGTCGCTGGTGGAGTACGACCGAGCCGAGGCCGGCCGCCCGCTCTTCGCCTCCCAGGGGCTGCCGCGACCCCGCCTGGACGACTTCGCGCCGCAGGCACTGCAGCGGCGGCTGCCCGGCCAGCTCGGCTGCCAGCGCTTCTTCACGGTGGGCGGTCGCGCCCTGTGCCTCTACGTGGTGCTCGGCTCGCGTCGGCACGCCGCCGGCCTCGTGACCCAGACCGACGCGGTCCTGTCCGGGCTTGAGGTGGCCGCGTGAGCCTCACCGAGTCCGTCGTCAACCGCCTGGCCCGCCTGGGGTCGCGCCGCGAGGACCCGTCGCGCCGCGGCTTCCTGGCCGCCGCGACCCTCACCGGGACGGCATTGGCCGTCGACCCGTGGGGCTTCCTGGTCCGCCCCCAGGACGCCTACGCCGCGACCTGCGGGACCGACGCCGCCTGCAGCGACGGCTACTCGGTCTTCTGCTGCACGATCAACAAGGGCCGCAACACCTGCCCGCCCGGCAGCTACGCCGGCGGGTGGTGGAAGGCCGACCGGTCGTCCTACTGCGGCGGCGCGGCCCGCTACTACATCGACTGCAACGCCAGGCCCGGCGCGCACTTCCACTGCCACTGCAACGAGACCAGCTGCGACCACCGCCGCGTCGCCTGCAACATCTTCCGCTACGGCCAGTGCAACACCCAGGTCGAGGGCGTGACCGCGGTCGTCTGCCGCCAGGTCAGCTGTCGACCGCCGTGGGAGGTCTACCCAGAGCAGTGCGGGCACTCCAGTGCCACCGACAACAACACCGCCGGGCACACGGCGCCCTGCCTGGCCCCGAAACCGGATCCGGTCTGGGTCCCAGGACCACCGACATGACCACCGTCCTCGTCCTCGCCTTCGTGGTCGCCGTCGTCGCCGCCGTGCGCGGCGCCTGGTCGCCGTGCGGGCTGTCGGTGCTGTCCTCGCTCAACCCGGTCGCGGAACGGGCCCGCGGCCACCGGTTCTGGGGCACCGCCTGCTGGTACGTCGGCGGGGCGGCGGCCGGGGGCGCGGGCCTCGGCCTGGCCTGCGCAGTGCCAGCGGCCCTCCTCGGCCGGACCGGGCTCTCCGAGTCGGCGACCTGGTGGGTGGTGCTCGCCGGCTCCGCGGTGGCGGTGGTCTCCGACGCACGGCTCGTCGCGTGGTCGCTTCCGGACCACCCGCGGCAGCTCGACGAGCGGTGGCTGACGGCCTACCGCCGCTGGATCTACGCCGGTGGCTTCGGGGTCCAGGTCGGCAGCGGCTTCGCGACCTACGTCATGACCGCGGCGACGTACCTCGCCGCCCTGCTCGCCGTGCTCACCGGATCAGCGGTCGACGCCGTCGTCGTCGGCATGTCGTTCGGCACGGTCCGGGGGCTGACGATCCTGCTGGTGGCGAGGGCCACGACCCCCGAACGGCTGCGCGCGATGCTGGCCCGGGTCGACGGACTCTCCGCGCTCTCGCTGCTGGTGGCGGCGGCCACGTCCCTGGCAGTCGGGGTGGTCGCCGCAGGTGCGCTGGGCGGCCTGGTCGCTGCCGCCACGACGGCGGCCGGCGGCTCCCTGCTAGTCGCGGGCCGACGCCCGCGCCACCGTGAGGCCGACCAGCCGCGCGATCACCAGCGCGACGTAGAGAACCCCGGCGAGCTGCTCCACCATCACCAGAGATCGCGCGTGCTCGTCGATCGGAATGACGTCTGACAGCCCGACGCTGGTGAGGTTCGAGAACGACAGGAACAGCAGGTTGAACCACGGCTGCTCCTGGCCGTTCGCGCCGACGAACGAGCCCGCCCAGATCACCTGCGCCGCCGCGTAGAGATAGGCGAAGGCCCAGGCGACCACGGTGAACGCGGCGCCGGTCGCGAACAGCTCGTCGCGGCTGACCTGGTCGTCGTGGAAGAGGTAGCGGATCATCGCGTAAGACACGTAGAAGTAGAACGGTGCGTGCACGGCCGCCGAGGTCAGCACGATCCAGTCGGAGTGCGGCTGGACCGCCTCGAGCACAGCGAACACCATGGCCGGTACGCCGAGGAGGAGCGCCACCCACGACAGCACCGGCGTGAGCCGGACCGCGGCCACGGCCGCGAAGACCACGACCATCTGGACGACGCCGAGGACCGCGCGACCGCCCGTGGAGGTGTCGAGGAACGGGTAGGCGAGCACGACGAGCAGCTGCCCGACCAGCAGCACCCCGGAGGGGTGGTGGCGCAGTGCCGTCCAGACCCGGGTCACTGGCCGGACTGGTCCTTCTGGTTCCGGGCCTCGAGCTCCCTGGCCTGCTTGCGCTCGAGACTCCTCACCTCGCGGGCCACCAGCTCGCGCCTGTTGGCCGCGACTCGCACGAAGTTCATGAATGCCACGGCGTTGACGATGAGCGGCCACGGGAAGACGTTCCAGTCGCCCCAGGCGGTCGCCAGCCAGATGGCCCAGGTCACCACCGCGGACCCGACGAAGCCGAGGAACGCGCCGCGGCGGTCGTCGCGCCACTGCTCCTCGGCCCTCGTCTGGATCTCGGCGGTCGACGCTGTTGCGAGTGGCAGCCGCCCGGGCCGCAGGGGCCGGTCCGGCACCAGGTCGGCCACCAGCGCCGGGAACTGGCCGAGCGTGCGCGCCTGCAAGGTGGCCGCGGTGCGCTCGTCGTACTCCTCGCGGTCCAGCCGGCCGTCCGCGAACGCGTCGGTCAGGATGCCGTGGACGACGTTGCGATCGGCGTCCGAGGCGCGCAGTGGCGCCACGGCAGGGTCGCGCGGGTCGTGCGGGAAGGACGCCCACAGGTCACTTGAGCGTTCAGCCACAACGCAACCTTAGGCGTGTCTCCAGGCACGCACAGGGCCCCACACCGGCGTACCTTGTCCGAGCGGGGTAACGCGGGAGCCGTTGCACCGTTGGACCTACGACGAATTTCCCCAAGCTCGGGGTGGGGGGCCACAGGGCCGGATGCGCCTCGTTGCACCAAAACGAGAACACGTTCTATTCTGTGACGGCCGTCGCACGATGGGGAGAGGTGACCGATGGCGTTCACTGCTGTGTCGGTCCTGCGTGGACCCGGTGAGATCGCCGCGATGGTCATCCAGGTCACCAAGCTGATCTTCACCCGGCCCTTCCAGTTCCGTGAGTTCGTCGAGCAGGCGTGGTTCATCACCAGCGTCACGTTGATGCCCACCATCCTGGTCTCCATCCCCTTCGGCGCGGTCATCTCGCTCCAGGTCGGCAACCTCACCGGCCAGCTCGGCGCCCAGTCCTTCGCGGGGGCGACCGCTGTGCTCGCCACAGTCAGAGAGGCCGCACCCATCGCCGCGGCGCTGATCATCGCGGGCGCCGCCGGCTCGGCGATCTGCTCCGACATGGGTGCCCGCAAGATCCGCGAGGAGATCGACGCCATGGAGGTCCTCGGCGTCAACCCGCTCGAACGACTCGTTGCGCCGCGCGTGGTCGCCACCATGTTCGTCGCGGTGATGATCAACGGCATCGTCATCGCGGCAGGCATCGGCGGCGGCTACTTCTTCACCGTCATCGTCCAAGGCGGCTCGGCCGGTGCGTTCCTCGCCAACTTCACAGTCCTCGCGGGCCTCCCCGACCTCTACATCGCCATGGTCAAGGCGATCGTCTTCGGCTGGCTGGCCGCGATCGTCGGCGCCTACAAGGGGCTGAACGCGGGCGGAGGGCCCAGCGGCGTGGGCCGGGCCGTCAACGAGGCCGTGATCATCGCGTTCATGCTCCTGTTCTTCCTCAACGCGGTCATCACCGCGATCTACTTCCAAGTCGTGCCACCCCCGGGGCTGTAGTGGTCACCGCCAGAGGTTCGTCGAGCGTGGCCCGTGCTCCGGGTGCGTGCGTCGGAAGGCGCCGGAGCGACGCTCTACTTGTTCGTCCAGCTAGCGACGACAACGCCGCGGTCTTTTCGGGGTCCCCGCGAAAGCGCGAGCGCAGCGAGCGTCTTTCGTGTGGAGAGAGGTGCGTGCCCGGGGTGCGGCACACCCGGCGAACTTCTGGCGGTGACCACTAAAGATGGCGAGCATCGGAGCCATTGGCAGCGCGATCATCCAGGGCCGCAGGCGGTCCCTGGAGCAGTACGGCGACCAGCTGCTCTTCTACGTCAAGGCGCTGGCCTGGGCACCGCGCGCGATCCGGCGTTACCCCCGCGAGATCATCAACACCCTCGCCGAGATCACCTTCGGCGTCGGGGGCCTGACCCTGATCGCGGGCACCGTCGGCGTGATCGCCTTCCTGGCGTTCTTCGCCGGCACCGAGGTCGGCATCCAGGGCTACGCCTCCCTGAGCCAGATCGGCGTCGCCAAGTTCAGCGCCTTCATCTCGGCCTACTTCAACACCCGCGAGGTCGCCCCCCTGGTCGCCTCGATCGCGCTGGCCGCCACCGTGGGCTGCGGCTACACCGCGCGGCTCGGCGCGATGCGGATCTCGGAGGAGATCGACGCCCTCGAGGTGATGGGCATCCCGTCGCTGCCGTTCCTGGTCACCACCCGGATGATCGCGGCTTTCATCGCCGTCATCCCGCTCTACGTCGTGGCACTGTGCGCGTCGTACCTCTCGCCGCGGCTCATCGTCACCCTCATCTACGGCCAGTCACCGGGCACCTACGACCACTCCTTCATCCAGTTCCTGCCGCCGATCGACATGCTCTGGTCGTTCGGGAAGCTGCTCTTCCTGTCGGTCGCGATCATCCTCATCCACTGCTACTACGGCTACACCGCGTCCGGCGGCCCGGCCGGGGTGGGCATGGCCGTGGGGAGGGCGATTCGCACCAGCATCGTCACCGTCGTGGTCGCCGACTTCTTCCTCAGCTTCGCGATCTGGGGGTCGACCACCACCGTCCGGATCACGGGGTAGGGACGACATGCTGGTCAACATCCACCACGACAGCAAGCGGGAGCACGCCCGCCTGCTGGTGGCCGGCGTCGTCTTCCTGACCTGCATCGCCCTGCTCATCGCATTCTCCATCGCGGTCTACCAGAAGCGGTTCGAGCGCGTGACGATGGTCGAGATCCACGCCGACCGGGCCGGTCTGCAGCTCGCCAAGTTCGGCGACGTGCGGATCCACGGTGTGCTGGTGGGCCAGGTGCGCTCGGTCTCCGAGAACGGCAAGGAAGCGGTCATCAAGGTGGCGCTCGACCCGGCCGCCGCCGACGAGATCCCGGCGAACGTCAGCGTCCAGATCATCCCGACCACGTTGTTCGGCCAGAAGTTCATCTCGTTCGTGCGCCCCGACAACCCCTCCAAGGAGGGGCTGCACGACGGCCAGGTCATCCCGTCGGACCGGGTCGAGACGAATGTCGAGCTGAGCAAGATCCTCGCCGACCTGTTCCCGCTGCTCCGCGCCGTCGAACCGGCCCAGCTCAACTACACCCTGAACGCGCTGGCCACCGCGCTCGAGGGCCGGGGGGAGCAGCTCGGCCAGACCCTTGACGAGCTCGACGCCTACCTGGGAGCCATCAGCGACAAGCTGCCGACACTCCGCCAGGACCTGATCTCCCTGGCCAACGTCGCCGACATCTACGACCTGGCGGCTCCGGACCTGATCGACGTGCTCGGCAACCTCACGGTGACCAGCAAGACGATCATCGACAAGGCCGCCGATCTCGACGTGTTCTTCTCCGACCTGCAGGGTCTGGCCGTCACCTCGACCCGGGTGCTGTCGGACAACGAGCGCAACCTGATCCGGGTCGGCAGGGTCACCGAGCCCGTGCTCAAGCTGCTGGCGATCTACTCCCCGGAGTTCCCGTGCCTGCTCGAGGGTGCCGCCAAGTACGCGCCAGTGCTGGCGAAGTCCTTCGGAGGCAACCAGGTCAAACAGTTCCTGGAGTTCGGCACCGCTCAGTACGAGCCGTACCACGCTGACGACCGGCCGGTGTACGGCGAGGTCGGTCACGGCCCGTGGTGCTCGGGTCTGCCCAATCCCGACATCCCCATCGGACCCGTGGCGTTCAAGGACGGGACCGACATCGACTCGAACCCGCCCACGTCCAGCGCCCCGACCCAGGGCCGGCTCGCGCAGCGAGGACTCGGAGACGCGAACGCCAGCGGCTACGCCGGCACCGAGGCGGAGAAGTCGATCGTCAATGCGCTCCTGGCCGGCGAGACCGGGCGGGCCGCTGACACCTACGGCGCCCTCGGCTCGCTCCTCTACGGCCCGGTCGTCAGGGGTGGTGACGCCTCGTGAGCACCGCAACCGAGGAGAAGTCCGTCCAGACGACCGACGCGAAGGCCGACAAGCAGGCCGCCAGGTCAGCTGCGAAACTGCGCCACCGTCGCAATGCCGAGACGATCAGGGCGGGTGTCAAGCTGCTGATCTTCACGATCGTCTCGATCCTGGTCACCGGGCTGCTCGCCGCGATCATGGGCAACTTCGGCTTCGGGGACAGCACCGAGTACAAGGCGGTCTTCTCGAGCGCCTCGATGCTCGAGAAGGGCAACGACGTACGCGTGGCCGGCGTCAGTGTCGGCGAGGTCACGAAGGTCGAGCACTACAAGCGCACGATGGCGCTGGTGACGTTCAAGGTGAAGTCCGACGTGCCGCTGTCGACCACCTCGCGCGCCGAGATCCGCTTCCTCAACCTGGTCGGTGACCGCTACCTCGCACTCGAGGCCGGCGACTCGGCCGGCGATGCCCTGCCCGACGGCCTCGACGAGGGTGTCGGCGGCGTGACCGCCGACGCACCGGCCACCGGCACCCGGCTGAAGGCGGGCGACACGATCCCGGTCAGCCAGACCACGCCGGCCCTCGATCTGACCACCCTGTTCAACGGTTTCCAGCCGCTCTTCCAGGCGCTCACGCCCAAGCAGGTCAACGAGCTGAGCATGAACCTGGTCCAGGTGCTCCAGGGCGAGGGTGGGACCGTCCAGCAGCTGATGGCCAACACCGCCTCGTTGACCAACAGCCTGGCCGACCGCGACCAGCTGATCGGCGAGGTGATCACGAACCTGTCGACGACGCTCGACACCGTCGACCAGCGACACGAGGAGCTGAACACGCTCGTCACCGAGCTCCAGCGCTGGATGGGTGACCTGGCTCGAGACCGCGACACCATCGGCAGCTCGCTCGGCAACATCTCCGACCTGACAGTCGTCGTGGCCGACCTGCTGCGCCAAGGTCGCCCACTCCTCAAGCACGACGTGGTCGAGCTGAAGAAGCTGGCCACGTTGCTGAACAAGCCGCAGAACCAGCAGCAGATCACCGAGCTGCTGGACCGGCTGCCGGAGTCGATGACCGACCAGACCCGCACGGGGACCTACGGCTCCTGGTACAGCTACTACGTCTGCGGCTTCTCCGGCCAGATCACGCTGCCCGGCAACCTGGGCACGATCCCGGGCCTCCAGCAGGTCCTGTCCGGTCTGGCGAACCTGAACTTCCACTCGACCGCACCCCGGTGCAACGGCGCCGAAGAGACCCCTGCCGGGGGTGGCCAGTGAGGCGCTACAGCGAGATGCAGCTCGTCCGACTGGGTGCTATCACGCTCGTGGTGATGCTCGTGATCATGGCGGCGACCTTCAACCTGTCGAAGTTCCCCGGTTTCGGAGGCGACACCTACCAGGCCTACTTCGCCGACGCCAGCGGGCTGCACAAGGGGAACATGGTCCAGGTCGGCGGCATCCGGGTGGGCCGCGTCCAGGACGTCCAGCTCGACCACGGCAAGGTGCTGGTGAGCTTCGAGGTCGACCACGGCGTCGAGTTCGGCGACCAGAGCCAGGCCCACGTCGACGTGCTCAACCTGCTGGGCGAGAAGTACCTCAACCTGGTGCCCGACGGCGACGGGCAGCTCGACCAGGACACACCGATCCCGGTGGAACGGACCTCGTCGGCGTACGACATCGTCGGCGTCTTCGGCGACCTCACCGAGACCACCGAGCAGATCGACACCCACCAGCTCGACCAGGCCCTCAGCGTCGTGGCTGACACGGTCAACCAGTCCGCGCCAGAGATCCAGGCCAGCTTCGAGGGGATCGCCCGGCTCTCGCAGTCGGTGGCGTCGCGCGACTCGCAGATCCAGGCGCTGCTGAACAGCTCGCGTGACGTGAGCGCGCTGCTCGCCGACCGAAGTGCTGACCTGGTCGACCTGATGCACAACAGCAGCCTGATCTTCAAGGAGGTGGAACGGCGCAAGGCCGCCATCCACCGCCTCCTGGTCAATGCGCGCGTGCTGGCGATCCAGCTGCGCGGGGTTGCCACCGACAACCAGGCCCAGCTCAAGGGTGCGCTCGGTGAGGTGGATGACCTGCTCAGCCTGCTCAACTCCAAGGACAAGGAGCTCAAGGCAACCCTGGCCGCGCTCGGCCCCTACGCGTCGATCCTCGGCAACATCATCGGCACCGGTCCCTGGTTCGACGCCTATGCGTCGAACCTGGCCGCGATCCCCACGGGCGAGTTCCAGCCCGGGCCTCCGGACGGGTGATCCGATGAGCGTCCTGTCCCGTGTCAGTCCTCGCGCCGCGATCGTCGCGGTCGCGGTGATCCTGCTCGCCGCAACCTTCCTGCTGGTGCACCAACCCGGCGAGAAGAAGACGGTCACGGCGCACTTCCCGCGTGCGGTCAGCGTCTACAAAGGCACCGACGTGCGCGTCCTGGGCGTCAACGTGGGGCACGTCACCGCGGTGATCCCCGAGGGGAACTCGGTGCGGGTCGAGATGGAGTACGACGCGGACCTCAAGCTGCCCAAGGACGCCAAGGCGATGATCGTGACGCCGACCCTCGTCTCGGACCGCTTCGTGCAGCTCACGCCGGTCTACACCGACGGCCCCGTGATGGCGGACGACGCGGACATCGCGCTGCCCGATTCCGCCGTCCCGGTCGAGCTGGACCGCATCTACGCCAGCATCCGCGATCTCGCCGAGGCGCTCGGGCCCAACGGCGTCAACAAGGACGGCACCCTCAACCACCTGCTCGAGGCCGGCGCCAAGGCGCTCGACGGGCAGGGCGGGCGCGGCAACGAGATGATCCGTCAGCTGTCCGCCGCCGCTGCGACGTTCGGCAAGGGCGCCGGTCCGCTCTTCGACACCGTCACCGAGCTGGCCACGTTCACCAACACCCTCGCGACGAACGACAAGCTGGTCCGCGCGTTCGTGCAGGACCTGGCCGGCGTCTCGTCGTCCCTGGTCTCCGAGCGCGTCGAGATCCAGAAGGCGCTGGCCGCTGTCGCCGACTCGGTCGGCACGGTCAAGACGTTCGTGCAGACGAACCGGCAGGCGCTGGTCACCGACCTCGAGAAGCTGACCCGGGTGATGAAGACGATCAACTCGGAGCGGGACAGCATCGACACCGCCCTGGACGTCGCCCCGGTCGCGATGAACAACCTGGTGCTGGCCTACAACACTCCGTCGGGCACCATCGGCTCGCGGATCGGCATCCAGGGCAACGTCTGGGACGCCGACGGCTTCCTCTGCGCGATCGTCCAGCAGTCCGACATGCCGAAGACCAGCAAGGACCTCGCCTGCACGATCTTCAAGCAGCTCCTCGAGCCGGTCACCAACAACGTGCCCGCGCAGCGCTCCTCGGCCAAGCAGGCAGGACGGCTGGACGACGGGTCGGCGCAGCCGACCTCGACCGACTCGGCCGACATCGCGGACCAGACCCAGCTCCGATACGCCAGCGGCACCACTCCGAGCCTGTCCGGGCTGCTGGGAGGTGGGTCATGACCAGGTTCTGGCGCCCTCTCGTACTCATCCTCATCGGCGCCGTGCTGATGACGTCCTGCAAGTTCGACGGTGCCTACGACCTCCCGCTCCCCGGCTCCCCGGTCAGCGCGGAGAACGGGATCGTCGTCACCGCCGAGTTCGAGGACATCCTCAACATCGTCCCGAGGTCGCCGGTGATGGTCGACGACGTGACGGTCGGCGAGGTCATCGACGTCGAGCGGGTCGGCTGGCACGCCAAGATCAGCATGCGCGTGCGCAAGGACGTCGCCCTGCCGGACAACGCGATCGCCGAGATCCGCCAGGTCAGCCTCCTCGGCGAGAAGTACGTCGCCATCGAACCTCCACCGGAGGGCGCTTCGGAGGGCCGGCTCGAAGACGGCGACAACATCCCGCTCTCGGCCACCGGCCGGAACCCCGAGGTGGAGGAGGTGCTCGGCGCGCTGTCGTTCCTGCTGAGCGGTGGCGGCGTGGCCCAGCTGGGCACGATCACCCAGGAGCTCAACAAGGCGATGAGCGGCCGTGAGGACACCTTGCGCCACGTGCTCGGATCGCTCACCGACGTGGTCGGCACTCTGGACGACCAGAAGGCCGACATCATCCGGGCGATGCAGTCGATCAGCAACCTGACCGCGACCCTCAACCGTGAGAAGCAGACCGTGACCGGGGCGCTGGACGTGGCCGGCCCGGCGATCAAGGTCCTGGCCGACCAGCACGACGAGCTGATCGCGATGCTCTCGGCGCTCGACCGGTTGGGAGTGGTCGGAACCCGGGTGATCGGTGCCAGCAAGGACGACCTGCTCAAGTCGCTGGCCCATCTGCGCCCGGTCCTGTCGAAGCTTCGTGCCGCCGGCGACCAGCTCGCGCCCGGCCTCAACCTGCTGATCAGCTTCCCGTTCCCGAAGGAGGCCTCCGAGATCGTCCGCGGCGACTACGCCAACACCTCCATCCGCGCGGACATCAGCCTCGAGAACCTGCTGCCGCCGGGCGCGACCCTTCCGGATCTCCCGATCCCAGACCTTCCGCTCCCGGACCTCCCACCGGCCGGGCAGGTGCTGAGCGACGTCCAGAAGTGCCTGCGCAGCGGGGACCTCACCAGCGCTGCCTGCAAGACGGTGCTGGCCGACCTCGACCTGCTCAGCAAGCTCAGGAAGAAGTGTCAGAAGGACAAGTACAAGCAGAACCCGGTCTGCCAGGTGGTGAACACGTTGCCGGACGTCCCGCTCGACCAGCTCGGTGACCTGATCGGAGGCGTCGTCGGCGGTGTGCTCGGGCGGGCGATCGGCACCTCTCTCCGCAGCGGCCAGCCGACCAGCACCGCCTCCACCCGTGCGCTCTACGGGGGAACGTCATGATCAAGGGCACCAGGCTCCGGATCGCGGCCTTCCTCGTGCTGAGCGCGGTCGGGATCGTCTACATCACCGCGAACTACCTCGGCTTCGTCGACCGGGTGCTCGGCCGCGGCATCACGGTCCATGCGACCTTGCCGACGTCGGGTGGGCTCTACGAGGGCAGCGAGGTCACCTATCGCGGCGTCAAGATCGGCAAGGTCAGCAACATGACCGCCACCCGCGACGGCGTGACCCTCGACCTCGCCCTCACGGAGGGCACCAAGCTGCCCAAGGACTCGCCGATGTTCGTGCACAACCTCTCCGCGGTCGGCGAGCAGTACCTCGACTTCGAACCGCCCGACGACAAGGGACCCTATGCCGAGGCGGGCGACACGCTGGCCGGGTCCGAGGACTCCCTGCCCGTCGACGAGGGGGACCTGCTCATCGAGCTGAACTCGTTCGTGAGCTCGGTGGACAAGCAGAACCTGCAGGTCGTGGTCCGCGAGCTCGGGACCATGTTCCACAACACGGGGGAGCCGCTCCAGGTGCTGCTCGACAACGGCAGCACCTTCATCCACGAGGCGTCCGCGCACACCACCCAGACGCGGGCGCTGCTCGACGACGGCCTCACCGTGCTCCAGACCCAGGAGGGCCAGGGCGAGAACATCCAGGCGTTCTCCCGAGACCTGGCGAAGATCACGAAGTCGCTCAAGGACAGCGACGCGGACCTGCGCACGACGCTGTCGGACACCCCGGGTGCCGCCCGCGAGCTGGACAAGCTGCTCACCGACCTCGAGCCGACGCTGCCGGTGCTGTTGGCCAACGCGACCAGTGTCAGCCAGGTCGGACTGGCCCACCTTGCCGGACTCGAGCAGCTGCTGGTGGTCTTCCCGCGGGTGATCGCGGGCGGGTTCACCGGAACCACGCCGGACGGCTATGGCCACGTCAACCTGCAGTACGACAACAGCGTCGCACCGTGCACGAAGGGCTACAAGCCGACCAGCCAGTGGCGCCCGCCCTCGGACCTGTCCGACGGCCCGATCTTCCCGGCGGCGTGCACCGCCGGTCCGCCGTACGTCCAGCGCGGCACGCCGTACTCGCCCGACGGGCGGCATGGCTCGCCCGGCGCGGCCTACCGCTCGGGCTACGACCCGACGTCCGGCATCATGGAAGGGGTGGTCGACGCGAACGGCGATCCCGTGCACCTCGGTGACCAGGGCAACCTCTCGGTGCTCGGCGACGACTCCTGGAAGTGGCTGCTCGTCGGCCCGGTGGTGGCCACTCCATGAATCGAGTCGCAACCAACATTGCGCTCTACGTCGTGGTCATGGTGGCCGCGGCGCTGCTCGTGGTCGCCGCCGTCCGGGTCCTCGGTGACCACCCGGGGCCGACCTCGCTGCCGGTGAAGGGGCTGGTCGAGCTCGACGAGGCCTCCGGGACCGAGCAGCAGCGGTACACCGACATCCTCGACTCGGCCTCCACCGAGGCGACGGCCTTCGTCAACATCAGGTACGACGACGCCCAGGCGTCGATCGACGCGGTGATGGCCGGCGCCACGGGAGACTTCCGCGACCAGTACGCCAAGTCGACCGACGGCGTGATCAAGGTCCTGCAGAGCAACAAGTCGATCATGACCGGCGACGTCCTCTGGACGGGTGTGGTCGCTCAGGACCCCGACTCCGCGACCGTGATCGTCGCGACCAGCGGGACCGTCCAGAACAAGCAGACCGGCGACAAGCCGGTGGCCCGCTACTTCCGGCTGCAGCTCCAGCTGGTCTCCGAGAAGGGCAAGTGGCTCACCAGCGACTTGCAGTTCGTACCATGACCCGGCACAACCCGCGACGGCCGTCGACCTCACGCGCCCCCGTCCTGCGCCCTCGCCGGGTCGCGGGCCAGGGGAGTACGCCGGCCGAGCCCAGCGCACCCGAGGCACCCGCCGACACTCCGCTGGTCGAGCCTGTCGAGACCACCGCAGCCGAGGCACCCGCTGAAGCCCCACCGGCAGAGGCCGACGAGTCCCCGGCTGCGGAGATCTCGACAAGCTCGATCAGCGGTGCTGTGGACGAGCGCGCCGGCCTGGGCGCTCTCTTCGACAGCCGTCGGGCCACGACCGTCCTGACCATCCTGGTCGCGGTGCTGGTCCTGGCTGCCGGCGGCATGTTCGCCTGGGACGCGGCTCGGGGCGACGACCCTGCGAAGCCGTCCAGGCAGCCGGTCGTGATCGGCAGCGACGACGCCACCTCGGCCGTCGATGCCGCGGCCAAGGCGGCCGTGACCATCGTCGCGACGTCGTACCAGGACTACGACAAGCAGGTCGACGAGGCGACCGGGCTGATGACAGATGCGTTCGCCAAGCAGTACCGGCAGACAGCCGGGGACATCAAGCCCGACTTCGTGGCCGCGAAGACCGAGATCGAGGCCCGGGCGGTCGCCCAGGGCATCGTGCACGCAACCCCGACCGAGGTGCAGGCCCTGGTGTTCCTCAACCAGTACGTCAGCAAGGACGGCGGCGACACCACCTACACGCCCTACCGCGCCCTGGTGACCGTCGTGCACACCGACCGCGGCTGGCTGGTCTCCAACATCGACACCAAGTAAGTTGCCGTGCAAAACTAGAACACGTTCCAGTCCTGGGACCGAGGACCTCGCGTGGAAGGATCGACGCCGTGAGCACAGCCGGCACGGTCGTCGAGACCGACCTCCTGATCATCGGCGCGGGTCCCACGGGGCTGTTCGCCACCTACTACGCCGGCTTCCGGGGCCACCGGGTCGCGGTCGTCGACTCGCTGCCCGAGCTCGGCGGGCAGATCACCGCGATGTACCCCGAGAAGCAGATCTTCGACGTCGCGGGCTTCCCGTCGGTCAAGGGGCGCGTGCTGGTCGACGGCCTGGTCGAGCAGGCGGCGACCGCGAAGCCGGAGTACCTCCTCGACCGGACCGCGAGCGGGCTGGTCCACGACGACGACGGGGTCACGGTCACCTGCGACGACGGCACCGAGATCCGGGCCGGTGCGGTGCTGATCACCGCCGGCATCGGCAAGTTCAGCCCGCGACCGCTGCCGGCCGGCGACGGCTGGGTCGGCCGCGGCATGGAGTTCTTCGTGCCCAGCTTCGAGCCCTACGCCGGCAAGGACGTCGTCATCGTCGGCGGCGGCGACAGCGCCTTCGACTGGGCGCTCAACCTGCAGGGGATCGCGCGCAGCATCGCGCTGGTGCACCGCCGCGACGCGTTCCGCGCCCACGAGCGGACCGTCCAGCAGGTGATGGAGTCCGACGTCGAGATCATCACGAAGGCCCAGGTGACCGAGCTGGTCGGCGACGGGATCCTGGAGTCGGTCGTGATCGACGTCGACGGCGAGAGCGTGACACGTCCGTGCCAGGCCCTGGTCGCGGCACTGGGATTCATCGCCGACCTCGGCCCGCTCCAGCAGTGGGGCATCGAGGTCTCCAAACGGCACGTCATCGTCGACCCGGCGATGCGCACCAACCTGCCGCGGGTCTTCGCGGCGGGTGACATCACCGAGTACGACGGCAAGGTGCGCCTGATCGCCGTCGGCTTCGGGGAGGCCGCCACCGCCGTCAACAACGCCACGGTCGCGATCGACCCGACCGCGCACGTGTTCCCCGGTCACTCGAGTGAAGGAAGCTGACTCAGCGTGCCTCCTTCCTCCATGCCCGGCCACGCGCCGCCCCACGGGCGCCCCGCGGCGTTGCCGACCCTCGACGGACTACCCGGTACGCCATCGGGCCGGCGCCTTGCGGAGCATCCCGTGGATGCGACGCGTGGTCCGACCTTGGAGAAAGGAGACACGCTGCGATGAAGATCAAGGTCGACTACGACCTCTGCGAGTCCAACGCCCTCTGCGAGGCGCTGGCACCGGAGGTCTTCGAGGTGGACGACGACGACAACCTCCAGCTGAAGACCGAGGAGACGACCGACGAGAACCTCGAGAACGTCAAGCGCGCGGTGGCGGCCTGCCCGCGCGCGGCGATCTCGCTCGTGGAGTGACGCGTGACTGACGAGAACCTGTCGCTGGACGGCCGGGTCGCGGTCGTCACCGGGGCCGGGGCCGGCCTGGGCCGCGCCGAGGCGGTCGCGCTGGCCCGCGCCGGGGCCCGCGTCGTACTCAACGACCTGCCGGGTGCGGCCGACGAGGCCGCCGACGAGCTCAAGGGGCTCGGCGCCGAGGTCGCCATCGTGGAGGGCGACGTGGGGGAGCGGTCCACGGCGGACGCCATGCTCGCCGCCGCGGTCGAGGGCTTCGGCCAGCTCGACATCGTGGTCAACAACGCCGGGATGACCCGCGACCGGATGCTCTTCAACCTCTCCGACGAGGAGTGGGACGACGTGATCCGCGTGCACCTGCGCGGCCACTTCCTGCTCTCGCGCAACGCCGCGTCCCACTGGCGGGAGCGGTCGAAGGCAGCCGATGCCCCGGTCTACGGCCGGATCGTCAACACCGCGTCGGAGGCATTCCTCGGTGGCTCGCCCGGCCAGGCCAACTACGCGGCCGCCAAGGC
>JAWWPK010000213.1:0-4988 GCA_033854925.1 Nocardioidaceae bacterium
CAGTCCGGGGTGCCCGACCTGGGTCTGGCCCCGCGTGAGGACTGGGCGTGGGCGGTGCGCGAGGCCTGCCGGGCGCTTCCCGACGCGGCCTTCCACTACGGCGACCCGCGGGGGGTCGCCGCCACCCGGAAGGTCCTGGCGTCCTACCTGGGCCGCGTCCGCGCGGTCGACGCCGAGCCCGACCAGGTCATCGTCTGCTCCGGCTTCGCGCAGGGGCTCGCGATCACGCTCCGCGCGCTGGGCCGCCGCGGCCTGACGCGGGTCGCCTGCGAGGACCCCGGGTCGATCGACACGGTCACGGCCGCCGCCACGTCCGCGGGTGGCGAGGCGGTGCCGATCCGCGTCGACGAGCACGGCATCGACGTCGAGGCCCTCATCGCGAGCGGAGCACGGGTCGCCATGGTCACCCCGGCGCACCAGTGGCCGACCGGAGTGGTGCTCAGCCCCGAACGCCGGCACCAGCTGCTCGCCTGGGCGCGGGAGTGCGACGGCATCATCGTCGAGGACGACTACGACGCGGAGTTCCGCTACGACCGCGACCCCGTCGGGTCGATGCAGGGGCTCGAACCGGACCGGGTCGTCACGCTCGGGACGGTGAGCAAGTCGCTGGCGCCCGCGTTGCGGCTCGGCTGGGCCGTCGTACCGGCGGCGTACGCCGAGAGCGTCGCCGCCGAGAAGCAGGTGGCGGACCGCGGGACCTCGGGCGTCGACCAGGCCGCGCTCGCCACCCTGGTCGAGTCGGGCCGCTACGACCGCCACCTGCGGCGGATGCGCGCGGAGTACTCGCGCCGCCGAGGCGTGCTGGTCGCGGCCCTCGAGTCGCACGCGCCGCAGGTGTCTCTGACCGGCCTCGCGGCGGGCTTCCACGCCGTCGCGCACCTGCCCGGCGACGCCGACGAGCTCCGAGTTGTCGACCAGGCGCGACGGCGAGGGGTGGGTCTGCGCGGGATGAGCACCTACCGCTCCACCCACGAGCCCACCCCGCCGCAGCTCGTGCTCGGCTTCGGCAACACCAGCTCCCGCGAGATCGAGGCCGGGATCCGCGTCGTCGCGGACCTGCTCCGCTAGAAGGAGCCCAGCCTTGCCTTGCTTGCCCGGGCCCGAGTCGGAGGCGACGATCGGTCCATGACCACCGAGGTGCCACCCGAGACCGCCCGCGGCCTCCCCGACGACCTCGACGTTTCGGCGCTGGCGGCAGGCCCGCACGAGGACGAGCCGCACGAGGGCGGCCTGAACAACCGCCTGAACTGGCTCCGGGCCGGGGTGCTCGGCGCCAACGACGGCATCGTCTCGACGGCGGGCATCGTGATGGGCGTTGCCGGAGCGACCGGCGTCCGCGGCACGATCCTGGTCGCGGGCGTGGCCGGGCTGGCGGCCGGCGCGCTCAGCATGGCCGCCGGCGAGTACGTCTCGGTGAGCACCCAGAAGGACTCGGAGCTGGCGCTGCTGGAGAAGGAGCGTCGCGAGCTGATGGAGGAGCCGGAGGAGGAGCTCAAGGAGCTCGCGGGCCTGTACGTCGACAAGGGGCTGAGCGAGGACCTGGCGCTCGAGGTGGCCAAACAGCTCACCGAGCACGACGCGCTGGGCGCGCACGCGGAGGCCGAGCTCGGCATCGACCCCGACGACATCACCAACCCCTGGAACGCCGCCCTGGCCTCGATGCTCTCGTTCATCCTGGGTGCGCTGCTCCCGCTGCTCACGATCACGCTGTTCAGCCCCACCCTGCGGATCTGGGTCACCGTCTGCTCGGTGACCGTCGCGCTGGCCCTCACCGGCTGGGGGAGCGCGAAGTTCGGCTACGGTCCCTCGCGGCGGGCCGTCGTGCGCAACGTGCTCGGCGGGCTGTTCGCGATGGCGGTCACCTACGCGATCGGATCTGCTCTCGGCGGCCACGTCTAGGGCGACGGAAATGCGACTCTTCGCTGCGCTGGTGCCGCCCCCGGAAGCACTCGAGCACCTCGACGAGTTCCTCGACGTACGTCGCGACCTCGGCGAGTTCCGCTGGGTGCAGGCCGACCAGGTGCACGTGACGCTCGCCTTCCTCGACTACGTGCCGGACCGGAAGGTCGACGACCTGGTCGAGCGGCTTGGTCGCGCCGCGTCCCGGAGGACCGCCTTCGAGACGGCGATCTCCGGAGGCGGAGCGTTCCCCGACGCGGGGCGCGCGAAGGTGTTCTGGGCCGGCCTCGACCTCGACGAGCCCGGCCGGACCGAGCTGGACCGGCTGGCCACCGGCTGTCGGGCCGCGGCCAGCCGGGCGGGCATCGAGGTCGACGGCGCGCGGTTCCGGCCGCACCTCACCGTGGCCCGCACCAGGTATCCGCACGACGTGAGCAGCTGGGTCCGGCTCCTGGACTCCTACGCGGGGCCCCGGTGGCAGGCGACCGAGCTGACGCTCGTCCAGTCCTACCTCGGCGAGGGGCCGAGGGGCCGGCCTCGGCATGTGCCGATGGACACCTTCTCCCTGACCCGGACCTGAGGTCGGTATGGTCCGCCCGTGAAGATCGTCGTGGCCCGGGAGACCCGTGAGGGCGAGACACGCGTCGCGATGGTGCCGGAGCTGGTCGGCAAGCTGACCGCGCTCGGGTACGACGTCGCAGTCGAGCCCGACGCGGGCAAGCACGCCCTGCTCGCCGACGAGGAGTATGCCGAGGCGGGGGCGGTGCTCGACGCCGACGCGCTCTCCACCGCCGACGTCGTGGTCTCGGTGCAGCCGCTCGGCCCGGACGGAATCCGCAAGCTCCGTCGTGGCGCGGCCACGGTGTCGTTCCTGCCGGTCAACCAGGAACCCTCGACCGTGGCAGATCTGCGTGGTGTCGGAGCCACGTCGTTCGCGATGGAGCTGGTGCCGCGGATCTCGCGCGCGCAGTCGATGGACGCGCTGTCCTCGCAGGCGCTGGTCTCCGGCTACCGCTGCGCGATCGTCGCTGCCGGCATGCTGCGCCGCTTCTTCCCGCTGAACATGACGGCGGCCGGCACCGTCCAGCCCGCCGAGATCGTGGTGCTCGGCGCCGGGGTCGCGGGCCTCCAGGCGATCGCCACCTGCAAGCGGCTCGGCGCCGTGGTCAAGGCCTACGACGTGCGGGCGGCCGCGGCCGAGGAGATCCGCTCGATGGGCGCGAAGTCGATCGACCTCGAGCTCGACACCCTCGAGGGTGCCGGCGGCTACGCGCGCGAGATGACCGAGGACCGGGCGCGGCTGCAGATGGAGCGGCTCGCGCCGTACATCGCCGACGCGGACGCGCTGATCACCACCGCCGCCGTACCCGGCCGCCAGGCGCCGCTGCTGGTCACCTCGGCGATGGTCGAGGCGATGAAGCCCGGCTCGGTCGTCGTCGACCTCGCCTCCGAGTCCGGCGGCAACGTCGAGGGCTCGGTGGCCGGCGAGGTCACCAGGATCGGCAACGCCTCGGTGTGGGGCGGCAAGAACGTGCCCTCCCAGATGCCGGGGCCGGCCTCGAAGCTCTACGCCCAGAACATCGTCAACATCCTCACCTTGATGACCAGCAAGGAAGAGGGCGACGTTGCCAATGGTGGGGGGGTCTTCGCCCCGGACTTCGAGGACGAGATCGTCGCGGGCTCGTGCGTCACCCACGACGGCGAGATCCGGCACGAGCCCACCCGCATCGCCCTCGAGGGGGACCCGTCATGAGCGAAGCAGTCGTCTGGCTGACGATCTTCATCCTCAGCGTCTTCGTCGGCATCGAGGTCATCTCCAAGGTGTCCTCGACGCTGCACACGCCGCTGATGTCCGGCGCCAACGCCATCCACGGCGTGATCCTGCTCGGCGCGATCATCGTGACCGGCAGCACCGACAACAACGTCGCGCTGGTGGTCGGGCTGATCGCGATCGTGCTGGCCGCGGTGAACATGGTCGGCGGCTTCGTGGTGACCGACCGGATGCTGCAGATGTTCGTGCGCAAGAAGCCGGCTCCCAAGAAGGCCGCCGACGTCCCGGGGAGTGACGCGTGATCCCCACCTGGGCACAGCTGCTCTACCTGTTCGGCGCGGTCTGCTTCATCCTCGCCCTCAAGGGTCTGTCCGGCCCCAAGACGGCGCGCAACGGCAACCTGGTCGGCGCCTTCGCGGCCGTGCTGGCCTGCGCCATCCCGTTCTTCTACGGCGACCTCGACCACGTGCCGCTGATCATCGCCGCGATCGCGGTCGGCACCCTCGGCGGCGTCTACGGCGCCCGCACCGTGCAGATGACCCAGATGCCCCAGATGGTGGCGCTGTTCAACGGGGTCGGCGGCGGCGCTGCCGCCCTGGTCGCGCTGCTCGAGCTGCACGAGATCGTCCACCTCGGTGGCGACATCCAGAAGTTCACCCTCGTCGCGACGGCGTTCACGATCCTGGTCGGCTCGGTCTCGTTCGCCGGCTCGGTGGTCACCTTCGCCAAGCTGCAGGAGCTGATGACCTCGCGGCCGGTGATCATCCCCGGCTTCCCGATCCTGTTCGGCGGCGGCTTCGTCGCCGCGATCGTGCTCTCGGTCCTGCTGGTGCGCGAGCCCGAGATGTGGCTGGGCGTGGTCATCGCGCTGCTCGGGCTGCTGGTCGGCGTACTCCTGGTGCTGCCGGTGGGCGGCGCCGACGTACCGATCGTGATCTCGCTGCTCAACGCGTTCACCGGCCTCACCGTCGCCGCCGGCGGCTACGTGCTGTCCAACACGCTGCTGCTCGTCGCGGGCACGCTCGTCGGCGCGTCCGGCACGTTCCTCACCCTGCTGATGGCCAACGCCATGGGCAGATCGGTGACCAACATCCTCTTCGGCGCCCTCAAGGGCGGTTCCACGCTCGGCGGCGGCGAGGCATCCGACCGGCCGGTGAAGTCGGCCGGCCCCGAGGACGTCGCGATCATGCTCGGGTACGCCGACCGCGTGATCATCGTGCCGGGCTACGGCCTCGCCGTGGCGCAGGCCCAGCACACGCTGCGGGAGCTGGTCGACCTGTTGATCTCACGTGGCACCGAGGTCGACTACGCGATCCAC
>JAWWPK010000214.1:0-12080 GCA_033854925.1 Nocardioidaceae bacterium
CAACCACTAGTGGCATTGGGGCTCCGGGGTGGGGCGGACCTCGCCCCGGAGCAGCCAGATCGTCTTGCCGCTACAGCCGGTGCCGTGCTCGACGTAGCGGCTCTCGACATCGCGCCGGAGGTCGTCGCCCTTCGCCGTCCAGGTGTCGAACCGCCACCACTCGACCAGCCAGGTAGGCGCGTCCGGGCCGTCTACCAGTGCCCGGAACCGGGTGAGGTCGGGGTCCAGGGCGCGCATCGGCAGGCTCCACAGATAGGGGTACGGCGAGCTCAGCCGGCTCTCGAGCTGGAGATCGGCGCGGCCGCCGAACACCACGAGCGTGTCGTCAGGCCCGGCCGCCTGGCGCAGGGCCACCCCCGTGTCGTGCTCGTCGAACTCCTGCTGCTCCGAGAGGTTCCAGGCCCCCCAGCCGACGAGGCACAGCACGGTCGAGCACGCCATCAGCGGCACCAGCCTGGCGCGCATCCGGGTGGAGGCCAGCGCCAGCGCGAGCAGCGCCCCCGGCACCAGCTCGAACGCGTAGTCCTGCCAGAAGCTCCCGCCCAGCACGAGGGCCGCCACGTCGAACGCGACCATCGCCACCACGGCCGCGGTGAGCGCGGCGTCGTGGCGACGATGCTCGCCCAGTCGCGCAACGTACGCCGCGAGCACCACGGCGATCCCCGTGGCCACGAGGATGAGCAGGAGGACCGCTGCCCGCCGGGCTGGGGCGGCCACCGAGCCGTCCCCGAGCGCGGCCGAGGCGTCGGCCCGGAACCCGTAGACGGCGTACCACAGCGTGTGCAGGCGTACGCCGGCCGCGAGGGCCCACCCGATCGTGGCGACCACCGGCAGCGCGAACCCCGCAGCCGCTGCGCCACTGAGCCGGGCCAGGTCGCCGCGGTCGATCCGGCCGGCGAGGTGGTTGCCGACGAACAGGACAGCCGTGAACACGACGGCCCCTGCGAGGTTCTGCTTGAGCCCCAAGGGGATCCCGGCGAGCACGCCGGCCGCGAGCCGGCCAGGCCGCGCGGTCGCGGACGGCGACCAGGGCCAGACCGATCGCGCCGACCAGGAACGGCAGCGACAGGACCTCGCCCTTGACCGCGACCGCGTCGATGACGGGCGTGGTCACGAGAGCGGCGGCCGCCACCGCGGTCCAGCGCGCGGCGCGCTGGTCCGCGACCAAGCGCGCCACCGCTGCGGCGACGAGCACCAGGACCACGCAGGCGACAGCGCCCAGCACCCGGATGAACAGCGGCCCGCCGATCGCGTCGGAGAGCTTGAACAGGCCGATCAGCGGCGGCGGCTTGTCCACGAAGTATTCGCCGTACACGCTGTCGGCCGTCGGGTGCCACGAGCGGGCCACCAGCTCGAACCCCGCCTCGTCGGCGCGGACCGGTCGGGTCAGCCCGAGCAGCCGGAGCAGGAAGGCCACGCCCGCCGCGACGGCGACGGTCCACCGGGAGTCGACCAGGCGGCTGGCCCGGTGTTCGGCGCGCGCGACCGTCGAGAGCGCGCCCATGGCCTCCAGCATGGCTGACGGTCACGAGACCCGTGCCAGGCGCTGAAGGTCTCGTGGAGCACCTCGACGGACCTCGTCACGGCGTCGGTCCGATCTCGTGCCTGCAGGCATTCCGCTCCGGTGGTGCCGATCCCTTCGAGTTCCACGCGTTCTCGCTCTTCGGTGGCGTGCCGCACTCCAAGAGTGACGCGATGCCGGCCCGCACCCTCGACTACTGACGCGCTGACGCACCCCCGAAACACGGACGACCCCGACGCGCAACGTCGGGGGCGCACCCTGCCCACATGCTCTGGCGCATCCGCACGACCCTCCCGGACCGGCCCGGCGCACTCGCGCTGCTGGCCGAGCAGTGTGGGCTGGCCGAGATCAACATCCTCGGGCTGCAGATCTTCCCGGGCGTCGAGGCGGTCACCGACGAGCTGGTGCTGCGCGCTCCCGACGAGTGGCGACCCGAGCGGCTGGTGGCGCTGGTCGAGGCCTCCGGCGGTACGTCGGTCCGCGTGCTCCGCTGCACCGAGGCCGCGCTGACCGACCAGCCGACCCGCTACGTCCAGGCCGCCCGGGCGATCGTGGACCGGCCGATGTCCTTCCCGGAGGTGGTGGCCCGGCTCTTCGACGCCGACGCGGAGCCGCCGGTCGAGGGCGACGACCTCCTCGACCTTCTCGACGTCATGGAGCTCACTGTGGGTGAGGTGCAGGTCCAGATCCGGCGGGCCACCGCGTTCACCGCGACGGAGCACGCTCGCGGCACCGCGATCGCCGACCTGGTCAGCGAGGTCATGGCTCGCGCGCCCCGCGAGGCGCCGCGCCCGATGGACGGGCGCCCGTCGTACGTGGTCACGGGCGAGCGCGTCTCCGCGATGGTGGACGGCGTCGCTGTTGGCGTGGCCACCCTGGCAGCGCCCGCCGCGGACGGCTCCCTCCCGCTGACGATCGAGGTGGACCTGGGCTGGCGCCGGCGCGGTGTCGGCACCCGGCTGCTCCTCGACGCCGGACGGCTCGCACAGCAGCTCGGTGCGGACGAGATGGTGCTGGCCACCGGCTCCGACAACCCGGCGGTGCTGCCGATGGTGCTCGCGGCCGGCCTGCGCGGCCGGATCCGGCTGGCCGGCGGCGAGCTCACCGTGCGGGTCCCGGTGCGCGACCTGCGACCACTTCGCCTCTAGGGCGCACCCCCCGATCCCTGGCGGCGCCAGCGCCGCCCAGCACGCACGCTGGCGGCGTCACCGCCGCTCGGAAGACGCCCAGTCTGCCTTCGCACCGGTTCCTGGCCATCGCACGCACTGAACGACGCTGGGCATCCACCAGTGATCGCGGGGTACACCCTAGAATGACGAAGTGGAGCTGCCCGAGAAGTTCGCGACCCTGGGTCTCACCTACGACGACGTCCTCCTGCTGCCGGGCCACTCCGACCTCGCGCCCCAGGACATCGACACCACGACCCGGCTGACTCGCGAGATCTCGCTCAAGGCCCCGCTGATCAGCGCCGCGATGGACACCGTGACCGAGTCGCGGATGGCCATCGCGATGGCCCGCGAGGGCGGCCTCGGGGTGCTGCACCGCAACCTCTCGATCGAGGACCAGGCCTACCAGGTCGACCTCGTGAAGCGCACCCAGACAGGGATCATCTCCAACCCGGTGACCATCGGTCCCGACGCGACGCTCGAGCAGCTCGACCAGCTCGCCGGCCAGTACCGCATCTCCGGCTTCCCGGTCGTCGACACCGACAGCCGGCTGCTCGGGATCATCACCAACCGCGACCTGCGGTTCACGCCGGTCGCGGAGTGGGCGACCACCAAGGTCGACGAGGTCATGACCCCGATGCCGCTGATCACCGGAGCGGTCGGCATCTCCCGCGAGGAGGCGACGCTGCTGCTCCGCAAGCACAAGCGCGAGCGGCTTCCGCTGGTCGACGACAAGGGCCGGCTCGGTGGGCTGATCACGGTCAAGGACTTCGTGAAGTCCGAGCAGTTCCCCGACGCCTCGAAGGACGCCGTGGGGCGGCTGATGGTCGGCGCCGCGATCGGCTACTTCGGCGACGCCTGGCAGCGGGCCACCACCCTGGTCGACGCCGGGGTCGACGTGCTCGTCGCCGACACCGCGCACGGCAACGTCCGGATGCTGCTCGACATGGTCAAGCGGCTCAAGACCGACCCGGCCACCGCCCACGTCCAGGTGATCGGCGGCAACGTCGCCACCCGCGACGGCGCCGAGGCCTTCGTGGACGCCGGCGCGGACGCGGTCAAGGTGGGCGTCGGCCCAGGGGCCATCTGTACGACGCGGGTGGTCACCGGCGTCGGCGTACCCCAGGTGACCGCGGTCTACGAGGCCGCCCTGGTCTGCCGGCCCGCCGGGGTGCCGGTGATAGCGGACGGCGGCATCAAGTACTCCGGCGAGATCGCCAAGGCGCTCGTCGCCGGTGCCGACTCGGTCATGATCGGCGCACTGCTGGCCGGCTGCGAGGAGGCTCCGGGCGAGCTGGTCTTCGTCAACGGCAAGCAGTACAAGACCTTCCGAGGCATGGGCTCGCTCGGCGCGATGAGCAGCCGCGGCAAGAAGTCCTACTCCAAGGACCGCTACTTCCAGGCCGAGGTCGCCAGCGACGACAAGATCGTCCCGGAGGGCATCGAGGGCCAGGTCGCCTACCGCGGCCCGCTCTCCGCCGTCGCCCACCAGCTGATCGGCGGCCTCAACCAGTCGATGTTCTACGTCGGCGCCCGCACCGTGCCGGAGCTGCAGGAGAAGGGCCGGTTCGTCCGGATCACCTCGGCCTCCCTCAAGGAGAGCCACCCCCACGACGTGCAGATGACCGTCGAGGCGCCGAACTACTCCGGCTGACGGCGACAACCGACCGATCTGCCCGACCGTGGCCACTCGGGGGAAACCCCGATGGTGTCGGAGACGTTCGCGAGGGACCCTTAGTGCGTGTCCCGACTCCGCGTGCCGGATCTGCGCCCCTCAGCGTTGCGGCGGCAGACCCTGCGCCTGATGCTGTCCCGTCGGCAGGAACTGATGCCCGACATCACCACGCTCCGACGACTGCCGGCCTCCTCGACGTATCCGGTGCGGCGCAACGGCATCGACCCGGTGGCGCGCCTCGGCGAGACCCGCGACCGGGAGCCGGTCACCAGGTTGACGAGCTTGATGGGCGTGAACATCTGGCTGGTCACCGGCTTCGACGAGGCCCGCGACCTGCTCGCCGACCAGCACCGCTTCAGCAACGACATGCGCCGTGTGTTCGGCAGCCGGCCGCGCACCCACGCCGAGAGCATCGGTGGGCTCGGAATGACCGACCCTCCCGACCACACCCGACTCCGCGGGCTGCTCACCCCGGAGTTCACCAAGCACCGCCTCGGCCGGCTCCAAGGCAGCATCGAGGAGATCGTTGCGGACGCCCTGGACGACGTCGTGGCCCGTGGGCCCGACGTTGATCTCGTGCCGCACTTCGGGTTCGCCGTCCCGTTCCGGGTGATCTGTGACCTGCTGGGGCTGCCGGTCGGGGACCGCGCCGCCTTCCACGAGCTCGGGATCGCCCGATTCGACCTCAGCAACGGAGGGGCCGGCGTGTTCGGCGCCGCAACCGAGTCGCGCACGTTCCTCATCGACGCCGTGCGGTGCCAGCGCCGCGACCCGGGCGACGGCCTCATCGGCGCGCTGGTCAGGAACCACGGCGACGCCTTCGACGACGTCGAGCTGGGTGGGCTCGTCGACGGCGTGTTCCTCGGCGGTTACGAAACCACCGCCAGCATGCTGTCCATGGGTGCCTACGTGCTGCTGCAGCAGCCGACCGCGTGGGAGGCCATGCGCACGGGCACGCCCGCCGAAGTGGACGGCGTGGTCGAGGAGCTGTTGCGCCTGCTCTGCCCGGTGCAGCTCGCGTTCCCCCGGTTCGCTCGTGAGGACGTCGAGCTCGGGGGCCGCCCGGTCCACAAAGGCGACGTGGTGCTGGTCTCCCTCTCGGCCGCCAACCGCGACCCGCGCACGATTCCCGAGCCCGAGCAGTTCACCCTCCGCAGCGATCGCACCGCCCACCTCGCCTTCGGCCATGGCCTGCATCGTTGCGTCGGCGCCGAGCTGGCCCGGATGGAGATCCGCACCGCGCTCACCGGTCTCGCCCGACGCTTCCCGGAGCTTGCCCTTGCGCCCGGGACGGCCCCGTCGTTCCGCGAGCTCTCCATCGTGCACAGCGTGGACACGCTGCCGGTCCGGCTCGCGTCATAGAGGGGAGCTCCGCCCAACGGCCGCAAGTCGAACTTGCCAACTTGGAAAGTTGTGGTCATACTTTCCAACATGGCAAATATGAATGCGCTGCCCTCCGACCCCGCCTCGGACCTCGACGCCGCCGAGGCGGCCCGGCGCCGGCTCACCGGCACGTTGCGGCTCCCGTCGTGGTTCCACACCGCCCTGGGTGCCGCAGTCGCGGTGCAGGTCGCGACGACGGCGTACGGGATCGCCGAGCAGTCCGGCGCGGGACTGCTCGTCGTGGCCGCCGGATTCCTGGTCTTCCTCGCGGTGGCCGTCGTGCTGCTCGCGCGGTTCCGGACGCTCAACGGCGTCTGGGTCGAGCGCCTCGCCAGCCGGGCGGTGCTGGGGATGTCGAACCGATCATCGCTGGTCCACCTGGCGGCCGTGGGCGGCGCGATCTGGGCGGCGTTCGAGGGACAGCCGTGGCTGGTCGCACTCGCCGCGGTCCTCGGCGGAGCGGGGTACGCCGCCAGCTCGCGGCTCTGGTGGCAGGAGTACATGGGCGACCCGGCCGGCCACGCCCGTGCGGAGTCCCGCGTCATGGTGGCACTGGTCGCCGTCTCAGGGCTGTCCGCGCTGGTCGTCCTCGTGCTGTACCGATGATCCGGGCGATCGACCCGCTCATCCACCCGCCGGCGCGGCTCCAGCTGATGACGACGTTGAGGGCGGTCTCAGCAGTCGAGTTCGTGACGCTCCGCGAGGCCCTCGAGGTCAGCGACTCGGTGCTTTCGAAGCACGTGTCGGCCCTGGCCGCGGAGGGCTACGTCGCCAGCCGCAAGGGCGTCGTGGACGGTCGGCGGACCACCTGGGTCTCGCTGACCAAGGCCGGTGACCGCGCGCTGCGGCAGCATGTGGCCGCCCTGCGCTCGCTCATCGAGGCCGTGGACTGAGCCTCACATGTAGAGCCCGGTGCCGTCGCTCTTGCCCGAGGACGAGATCGTGTCCGGAAGGTCCTCGGGCCGCAGCTGGGTGACGACCTCCTTGATCGGGTCGGTCATCGCGGTGATCCGCAGCGCCTGGCGGGTGACGGCCTCCTCGAAGACGTTGCGGACGAAGCGGCCGTTGCCGAAGGCGTCGGGGCGCGGGTCGGGAACCAGCCTGCGGAACGCCACCTCGATCCCGTCGAGCAGCGAGAAACCGGCCTTCTCGGCGTAGAGCAGGAAGATGCCCCAGAGCTCGTCGGGAGAGTAGTCGGCGAAGGTGATCGTGGTCGGGAACCGGGACGCGACGCCGGGGTTGGAGTCGATGAAGCGCTGCATCTCCTTCGGGTATCCGGCGACGATCACCACGACCTCGTCGCGGTGGTCCTCCATCAGCTTGAGCAGGGTGGCGATCGCCTCGTTGCCGAAGTCGCGGAAGGAGTCGGGCGGGACCAGGGAGTAGGCCTCGTCGATGAACAGCACGCCGCCGGTGGCCTGGTTGAAGCGGGCCGTGGTGCGCGGCGCGGTCTGGCCGATGTACTCGCCGACCAGGTCGGCCCGGCTCACCTCGATGAGGTGGCCGTGCGCCAGGACGCCGAGCTGGGCGTAGATCCGGGCCAGCAGCCGGGCCACGGTGGTCTTCGCCGTGCCGGGGTTGCCGGTGAAGACCATGTGCCGCGACTTCTCCGACGGCGGCATCCCGGCCTCGGTGCGCATCTTCTCGGCCTTGAGCTCGGCGACCAGCCGCCTGACCTGCTCCTTGACCGGCGCCAGGCCGACCAGCTCGTCGAGCTCGGCCATCGGGTCGCCGATCTCGACCTCGGGCACCGCAAGGTCGGGGACCTCGTCACCGCCCTCGGTCGCCGAGAGCCGGACGCCATCCGGCGTCACCGCGGTGCCGGCGGTGGCCAGTGGGCGCTGGTTGCGGCGGTCCTCGAGCAGCTTCGCGGCCATCGGGTTGACCGCCACCGGCGGCGCCCGGAAGACGCCTGTCAGGTCTTCGAGGTAGCCGGTGCGGCTCGGGCAGGACGTCGAGCGGGCGAAGGACGGCAGCCCGGCCACCAGCTCGGCGACCTGGGTGGCCATCGCCAGCCACAGCCGGACCGCGTCGATCTCGCCGGTCACCATGCCGCGGGCCAGCCAGCCGCGGTTGTCGGACATCCAGTCCTCGCCGTCGAACCCGGGCTTGAGCCGCTCGAAGGCCGTGTTGATGGTGCCGAACCGCTCGCTGCCGACCGCTGCGGCCAGCGCGGCCGGGAGCTCGTCGACGAGGTCGTGCAGGGCCATGGCGGCGATCACCTCGTCGACCGGCTGGGCCCGGCTCACGACGTTGCTGAGCACCTGGTGCGCGGCGTCGAGACCGCTGATCGACCACACCAGCTGCGAGGTCCAGCCACGCCCCTCGGAGAAGGTCTGGGCGTCCTCCTCGGTGCAGACCTGCTCGCGCCAGGACTTGGCGATGGTGTCCCACGGAGCGTCCTCGTGCAGCTTGCGCAGCTCAGGGTCGTCGAGGACCTTGTGCAGCATCGCGGTGAACGTCGCGGCGCGCGGTGCGTACTGGGGCACGTCGGCGAAGACCGCCACGCACTCGATGGTGAGCTGGAGCGCCTTGATGCGGGCCTCGGCACCGAGGTCACGCTGGCGCCACCACAGGTCGAGGTGCCAGGTGTCGTCGCTGTTGACGTAGTAGGTGATCTTGGGCTCGGTCGCGACGTACGTCTCCGACAGCCACGGCTTGAGCAGCTGGTCGCCCAGGCTGGCGTAGCTCCCCGCCCAGACCGGGATCGCGCTCGGCAGGAACGTGGTGAGGTTCCAGACGAACGGCACCGCGCCCGACGTTCCGGTCTTCCAGCTGCCGGAAGGCGCCACACCGCCCTGCCCGCGCGGGTCCTCGGCCAGTGCCTTGATCTTCTGCTGGGTCTTCTCGAGCCAGTCGGCGGGCACGACCCACGGGTCGGACGTGCCGAGCACGTCGAGGTGCGGCTCGGGTCGGAGCAGCGGGGCGAGGTTCTGAGGGAGCTCGAGCATGGCGCAGGAAGTGTTGCAGATCCCGGCGACAGGGCCGCCGGGATTTCCACGCCCTCGGTCGGCCGATGGGAGACTTGCGCCGTGATCACCCCACGACGTTCTTCGCCTCCCCCGCTTCGCTCCTCCGGCGAACAACGCCGAGGGGGCCCCGAAAAAGCATGACCGAGATCGAGATCGGCCGGGCCAAGCGGGCCCGCCGCGCGTACTCCTTCGACGACGTGGCGATCGTGCCCTCGCGGCGTACCCGTGATCCCGAGGAGGTCAGCGTCGACTGGCAGATCGACGCCTACCGGTTCGAGCTCCCGGTGCTGGCCGCACCGATGGACTCGGTGATGTCTCCGGCGCAGGCGATCGCGCTCGGGAAGTACGGCGGCCTCGGCGTGCTCAACCTCGAGGGGCTCTGGACCCGCTACGAGGACCCCACCCCGATGCTGGCCGAGGTCTCCGAGCTGCGTGGCGAGCAGGCCACCGCCCGGCTCCAGGAGATGTACGCCGAGCCGGTGCAGGGGGAGCTGATCACCGAGCGGGTCCGCGAGATCCGCGACGCGGGCGTCACCGTGGCCGGCTCGCTGTCGCCGCAACGCACCCGCGAGTTCGCCAAGACCGTGGTCGACGCGGGTGTCGACATGTTCGTGATCCGCGGGACGACGGTCAGCGCCGAGCACGTCTCGTCGCAGGCCGAGCCGCTCAACCTCAAGGAGTTCATCTACGAGCTCGACGTCCCGGTGATCGTGGGTGGCTGCGCCACGCACCAGGCCGCGCTGCACCTGATGCGCACGGGCGCAGCCGGTGTGCTGGTCGGCTTCGGCGGCGGTGCCGCACACACCACCCGCACCGTCCTTGGCGTCGCCGTACCGATGGCCTCCGCGGTCGCCGACGTCGCCGCCGCCCGCCGGGACTACCTCGACGAGTCCGGTGGCCGCTACGTGCACGTCATCGCGGACGGCTCGATCGGCAAGTCCGGTGACATCGCCAAGGCCGTCGCCTGCGGGGCGGACGCGGTGATGGTCGGTTCGCCGTTCGCGCGCGCCACCGACGCGCCCGGCCACGGCTTCCACTGGGGTGCCGAGGCGCACCACAAGTCACTGCCTCGCGGCGAGCGGGTCGAGTTCGAGGCCGTCGGCACCCTCGAGGAGATCCTGTTCGGCCCCTCCCGCGTCGCCGACGGCACCATGAACCTGATCGGTGCCCTCAAGCGCTCCATGGCCACGACCGGCTACACCGACCTCAAGGAGTTCCAGCGGGTCGAGGTCGTCGTCGTCGACTAGGTGGTGGTTGCGTCACTCGACGGTGAAGGACCCAAGCACTGCCCGGGCGTACGCCGCCTCGGGGGTGACGTCGACGTAGCGAGCGGCGCCCGCGGTGACGGCGTACCCCTCGGGTGGGCCGGGCACCCGCTCCAGGCTGACGAAGGCGGAGCCGAGCAGGGCTCGGAGCTGGTCCTCGCGCGGCAGCCACAGCGCCTCGTGCGCGTCGAGGCTGTCCAGCGCCCACTCCGTGGTGCCGTTGAAGGCCAGGATCGGCGGGCCGGCCGGCGGCTGCACGGTCTGCACGACCATGTCGCTGAGCACGAACACCTGCTCGTCCATCTCGCGGTCCGGCACCACGAACGCGTCGCCCACCGCCGGGTGCCACGCCAAGCCGGCATCCCGGAGAGCGAGGGCGAGCTCGAGGGACAGCACAAAACCAGTGTGCCGCGTGCGGCCTCGCCCGCGAGGATGACGACGATGGACGACTTGCTGGCCCGGCTCGAGCGCTACTACGACGAGGCGCCGCGCGCGAACGCCGACACCCAGGAGCACGGCCCGTTCACGATCTTCGTATCGCACGGCGGATGGCCCTACTACGCGCGACCCCGGCTCGGTGGCTCGGACGAGATCACGCCCCACGACGTGGCCTCGGTGCTCGCGCGCCTCGAGGAGCTCGGACTGCCGCAGGCGATCGAGTGGGTGCACGAGACCACGCCTTCCCTCCGCGCCGCCGCGTTGGCCGCCGGCGTCGAGGTCGGGGACTACCCGCTGCTCGTCCTCGCCGGTGAGCCGGTCCAGCGGCACAGCCCGGTCGCCGTACGCCGCATCGCACCGGATGACCCGGAGCTCCCCGCGGTGCAGGCCGCGATCTCCGTGGGGTTCGGCCAGGACGACACCCAGGTCGGCTTGGCGTCGGTGGCCGAGCGCGACGCGCTGGTCGCCGAGGGCAGCCCCCACGTCGAGACCATGTCCGCGTTGCTGGCCGCCGGCCGGACGGTCATGTATGCCGCCTTCGACCCGGACCTAGGCGCGGTCGGCGGCGGCAACCACAACCCGCGCGGTGACGTGACCGAGATCGTGGGCGTCGGCGTGCTGCCGGCCCAGCGGCGGCGGGGCATCGCCGGCCACCTCACCTGGGCGCTCACCGAGGACGCGGCCGGCGCCGGGATCCGCACCGCGTTCATGTCGGCGGGCAGCGAGGACGTGTCCCGGATCTACGAGGGCGTGGGGTTCCGGCGGGTCGGGACCGCCTGCATCATTGGCTAGGGCACGCCCTGACGATCAGAGCCGGTGCAGCCCGGGCTGCGCGCCCAGCCCCTCGACGTACGACGTCACGACGTCCGCGCCCGCCCCGTGCAGCCGGACGACGCGGATGGGGGAGCTGCCGGGCAGCCACACGTTCCACCCGATCGGGGCGTACGCCGCCCGGGTGACCGCGAACCGCCCGCTGCGCCGCTCGGTGAAGGTGAACCGGACCAGGATCCCCAGGTAGGTGTCGACGCGCGCCGGGTCCTGCTGGGCGACCATGTTGCCCATCCCGTAGACGACCCACCTCCCGTGCACCCTGGTGATCGGCTGCACGACGTGGGCGTGGTCGCCGAGCACGAGGTCGACGTCGGGGGAGCGGGTCAGCCGCTCGACCAGGGCCGTCTGCGCGGCGTTGGGCTGGTGGCTGTACTCGTCGCCGCCGTGCAGGTGCACCACCACGACGTCCGCGCCGGCCAGCCGGGCCTCGTGCGCCTGCGTCAGCAGGTTCGGTGCGTCCCAGAGCGACACCGACCACTCGCGGCCGGCCGGCAGCGGGAAGCCGTTGGTCCCGAAGGTTCCCGCCACCACCCCGATCCGCACGCCTCCGGCAGTCGTGAGGATCACCGGGCGCCGGCGCTCGGCCTGCGTCCGGAACGTCCCGATGTGCGCCACCCCGGCGCGCTCCAGCAGGTCGGCGGTGCGCACCAGCCCGTCGAAGCCCTGGTCGAGGCTGTGGTTCGACGCGGTGGTGCAGCCCTCGAAGCCGAACGACCCGATCCACCGGGCGGCCTCGGGTGGCGCCGCGAAGACCGGGAAGTTCTGCAACGGCTGGCCGGGCGCCGCGAACGGCACCTCCTCGTGGCAGAGCGCGATGTCCGCGCCGGT
>JAWWPK010000215.1:0-3991 GCA_033854925.1 Nocardioidaceae bacterium
TGAAGTGGTAGGTGATGGTGTTGCCATCGCAGGTGACGGCCTGGTCGAAGGCGTCCTGGCCCTCACCGGTGTAGGGGCCCTTGTAGACCGGAGAGCCGTCGGCGGCCTCGGGGACGTCGAGGTAGCCGATGATGTAGTTGGGGCCACCGGTGATCACGTCGGTCGCGAAGGTGCGCGAGACGCCGTACTTCAGGTCATCACAGGTGATCGGCTTGCCGTCCTGCCAGACCGGGCCGTCCTTGAGCGTGAACGACCTCTGGGTGGCGTCCTCGTTGGCCTGGCCTGTGTCGGTGGCAAGGTCCGCGACCGGCGTGTTGCCCTTGACCGGGTCGGTCTCGCCGACGGGGAACATGACGAGTCCCCGCGAGTAGAGCCGGCCCATGTTGGCGATGTCACGCCCCGTGTAGGTGCGCTGCGGGTCCAGGGACTGGGTGACCGACTGCTCGAGCGAGAAGACGGTGCCGCCCTTGGGTACGTCGGCGCTCACCGTCTGACTGGACTGGTCACTGGGACCGTTCCCGCTTCCTGAGCTGCCACCGCAGCCGGCCACGAAGGCAGCCGCCGCGAAGGATGCGACTACTGCTACTAGCCGCTTCCGAGTGGTTCCCATCTGTTTTCTCCTTCGGAGGGATGTGTCTCGCCGTGGTGACGGCGCTTCTTTCCTGCGGAAAGTCTGGTGTTGCTGCTGCAGCCTCAGCGGCCGGCCTTCGGGTCCAGGGCGTCACGCGCCCCGTCACCGAGGAGGTTGAAGGCGATGACGATGGCCGCGATGATCGCGGCCGGCGTGAAGAAGAAGAAGAAGTCGCCCTGGGCGTACTGGACCGCACTGTTGAGCACGTTGCCCAGCGTCGGCGTGGGGTTCTTGATGCCGACGCCGAGGAAGCTCAGCGCCGCCTCGGCTGAGACGTACGCCGGCATCAGGAGGGTGAAGTAGACCAGGAGCGGGGCCCACAGGTTGGGCAGGATCTCCTTGAAGTAGATCCGTCGCCGCGACGCACCCATCAGGATCGCGGCGTCGACGAACTCCCGCTCGCGGATGCTGAGCACCTGGCCGCGGATGAGCCGCGCGACGGGCGGCCACCCGAACAGGGCCAGCACGAGCACGATGTAGAAGCCGTTGACGAAGGCCCCGTTGGGTCCGTTTGGAACCCCCAGGTTCTTCATCCGGTCGACGACGACCTGCGACAGGCCGAGCAGCATCAGGGTCGCCGGGAAGGCCAGGGTGAGGTCGATGACCCGGCCGACGACGCCGTCCACGATGCCCCCGCTGAAGCCCGCGATGATGCCGAGGACCGTGCCGATGACGACCGTGATGATGGCGGCCGAAAGGGCGATCGTCATTGACAGGGTGGCGCCCAGCATCAGCCTCGACAGCACGTCGCGACCGATCTGCGGCTCGATCCCCATGGGGTGGTGGATGCTGATGCCGCCCCAGAAGCCCCTCGGATAGTTGCCGGTGTTGGGGTCGAGGACATCCGTGCCCTGGTGCAGCGTGTACGGCTGCAGCACGCCCAGCTTGTCCAGGATGGGCGAGGCGATCGCCGTGATGACGAAGATCAAGGTGACGACAAGAGCCGCCATGGAGAGCTTGTCCTTGCGGAAGCGGGCCCAGGCGAGCCTGAGGGGTGAACGCCCCTCGACATCGACCCGGCCGGCTTGCTCGTCGGCGTCTGTGCCGACGAAATGGTCGTCGCTGTGCGACTCCAGGTTCGATGCTGTAAGCGTCACCTGGTCTCCCTTTCGCAGCCCTGTCCAGTGGGGCGGGACCCCACCGGCTCTCGGCACTCTATGTGACCTGGGCCTCGTAGCAAGTCGCGAGGCGGTAACGATCTGGTCTCAAGGAATGGGACTCATAGATGCCGTCGATCGTCCGGCCGATCACCCCGCGAGGCGCAGATCATCACCGAGTCGTCGCAGGTCAGCCCGCATGTGTCCCGGTTTCGGGCGATCTGGCTCCCGACCGCATCCCTTGCCTCAGAGGTCGCCTCAGAGGTTGCCCCAGAGGGCTCTCGACGTCGATGTTCGGCATCCAGCCTGTCGGACGATGCTGACCACCCGGCCGCCTTCGGAACGGTGCCGTGATCAGGCCTGTCGTTCACTCACGACCTGACCTGAGCCCAGGTCGAGCCAGCGTGGGCCGAACCCGACTTCGCGGCTTACCTCGACGAGGCGGTTCGCCTCCTCGGTCGGCGCGCCGGCGTCCTCGGCGAACATCGGCGCGGTCACCGGGTGGGTCGGGTGGTGGCCGAGCTCGCCGGCGAAGTGGCAGGCCACCTTGTGCCGCGGGCCGATCTGCATCAGGGGCGGCTCGTGGCGGGCGCAGATGTCCTGGGCGATGCCACAGCGGGTGCGGAACCGGCAGCCCGACGGCGGGTCGACCGGGCTGGGCACGTCCCCGGTCAGCATGATCCGCTCGCGCCGCCCGCCGATGGCCGCCTGCTTCACGTCGGGCACCGCCGAGAGCAGAGCCTGCGTGTAGGGGTGGGCGGAGTGGTTGTAGAGCGACTCCCGGTCGGCGATCTCGACGATCTTGCCGAGGTACATCACCGCGACCTCGGGACAGAAGTGCCGCACCACCGAGAGGTCGTGGGCGATGAAGAGGAAGGCGATGTTGAACTCGCGCTGCACGTCCTGGAGCAGGTTGACCACCTGCGCCTGGATCGACACGTCGAGCGCCGAGACCGGCTCGTCGGCCACCAGCAGCTTCGGCTGGAGGGCCAAGGCCCGGGCGATGCCGATGCGCTGGCGCTGGCCGCCGGAGAACTCGTTGGGGTAGCGGTTGTAGTGCTCGGGGTTGAGGCCCACCACCTCGAGCAGCTCACGCACCCGGTCGAGCACCTTGTCCTCGGGGACCACCTTGTGCACCCGCAGGGGGATGCCGATGATCGTGCCGACGGTGTGGCGCGGGTTCAGGGAGCTGTAGGGATCCTGGAAGATCATCTGGATCTCCTTGCGCAGCGGCAGCATCTGGCGCTTGGAGAGCTTGGCCAGGTCCTGGCCCTCGAACAGCATCTGCCCGCCCGAGGGGTCGTACAGCCGGGTGATCACCCGCCCGGTCGTCGACTTGCCGCAGCCGGACTCGCCGACCAGGCCGAGCGAGCCACCGCGCGGCACCGCGAACGAGACGCCGTCGACCGCCTGCACCTGGCCCACGACCCGGCGGATGACGCCCGAGGAGTGCACCGGGAAGTACTTCACCAGGTTGCGGACCTCGAGCAGGGTCTCGCCACCGGCCACCGCGATGTTGGGGCGTTCGATCGACATGTCTGTCATGCCTTTCCGGGGTCCCTTCGGAAGGGCTCGGCCTCCGCGCGGAGCGCTTCCTCCGTGCCCTTCTGTGGGGTGGATGAGTCCCCCTGGATCTCGTCGATCTGCTCCTGCAGCTCGGGGATCAGCTCACCGGTCTCGGGGTCGACCAGATCGGGCGCCGCCTCCGGCAGCACCTCCTTGAGGTAGATCTCGTCCGGGTTGACCAGGTGGCAGCGCTTGAGATGCCCCTCCTGGGAGGCCTGCGCCAGGTCGGGCAACGTCGTTGTGCACAGGTCGCCGCGCACCTTCTCGACGTGCGGGCACCGCGGATGGAACGCGCACCCGTCCGGCGGGTTGAGCAGGCTCGGCGGGGTGCCGGGGATGGGAATCAACCGTGCCCCGACGTCGCCGGTGATGTCGGGCACGCTGCTCAGGAGCCCCCAGGTGTAGGGCATCTCGGGCAGCGTGAGGATCGACTTCGTCGGTCCGCTCTCGACCGCCCGGCCGGCGTACATGACCAGCACGTCGTCGGCGACCTCGGCGATCACGCCGAGGTCGTGGGTGATCAGCACGATCGCCGAGCCGTACTCCCTCTGCAGGTCCTGCAGCAGGTCGAGGATCTGCGCCTGGACCGTCACGTCGAGCGCCGTGGTCGGCTCGTCGGCGATGAGCAGCCGGGGCGAGCAGGCCAGCGACATCGCGATCAGCGCGCGCTGCCGCATGCCACCGGACAGCTGGTGCG
>JAWWPK010000216.1:0-4125 GCA_033854925.1 Nocardioidaceae bacterium
TGGACGCCCGAGCCGTGCATCTGCACGACTCCGCCGTAGTAGCGCGGCACGACCGGGAGGTAGGTCGTCATGATCTCCTTCTCCAGGTCGTTCCAGGCCTTCGGCTGGTCCGCGGCGGGCAGCTGGAAGACCGCGTTGATCTTCGTGTCGATGTCGGGGTTGTTGAACGCCGACTCGTTGGTGCCGAAGCCCACCTCGTTCAGGTCGGTCGACTGGAAGATCGGCGGCACCCAGGTCGCACCCGACGGCCAGTCCGAGCACCACCCGTAGGAGCGCATGTTGATGTCGCCGTTGACGTCGTCACGGTCTGCCACCGAGTTCGACAGGGTGGTCGCGACCGGGGTCGCCTTGAACCCTGCGGCTTCGAGACCCTTGACCAGCACGTCCTTGCCGGCCACCGAGATGTCGGAGTCGGTCGAGAACAGGAACTTGAGCTCGTAGCCGAGGTTCCCGCTGTCGGTGAGGATCTGCTTGGCCTTGGCCGCGTCGGTCTGGAACGGACCGTGGCCCTCCACCGGGTCGTAAGCCTCGCGTCCGGGGACTCCCGGAGGCATGAGGTTCTGGGTGGCGACCGCGTTGACGTCCGGGATCAGGCCGGTGGCCACGATCTGGTCGTTGTACGGCAGTGCCCAGGTCAGGGCCTCGGCGATCGACTTGTCCGGCACCTTGCGCTGGTCGAGTGCGTAGAAGTAGGTGCACGGCTGACCGCCGGTGACCAGGCGACCGGTGTCGTTGAACTTCCGGTAGTCCTGGGCAAGCACGTCGTCGTAGCTGACCGTGGTCTTGCCGTCACCGGAGTCGGCCAGAAGGATCTGGTCGATCTGCTCGGACTGCAGCCCGGCCTTGAAGACGTACTTGTCCGGGTACGCCGTGCGTGCCGGGTCCGTGGCCGGGTCCCACTGGTCGTTCTTGGACAGGGTCAGCGTCTTGCCGATCGTGTACTGGTCGATCTTGTAGGGGCCGGTGGACAGCGGGTGCTGGGCGTACTTCGCCGGGTCGCTGACGGCCTTGTCGGTCGGGATCGGGCCCATCGCCGGGAACGACGCGTAGTAGGGGAAGTCCGGGAACGGCTTCGCCATCTTGACGGTGATGGTGTTGCCGTCGACCGTGACCGCCTGCTGCTGGGCGTCCGGGGCGGTGTAGGGCCCCTTGTAGGTGTCGCCGCCCAGGAAGTAGGGGTTGCTGTAGTAGAGGCCAGGACCGTTCGGGAACGTCTTGCCGTCCATCGAACGGACGATGCCGAAGGCGATCTCGTCTGCCGTGACCGGGGCGCCGGTCTCCCACTTCACGCCGTCGCGCAGCGTGAACTTCCACTCGGTGAAGTCGGCGTTCGGAGTGCCGAGGTCGGTGGCCAGGTCGGGCACCAGGATCATCTGACCCGAGTCCGCGTCGTAGGCGTACTGGGTGAGCTGCCGCGTCACCAGCGACGTCATGATCGCGTTGGTGTCGGTGTAGTAGAGGTCCGAGGGGTCGATCGGCGTACTGAGGCCTGCCGAGGTCAGGACCGTGACCGTGCCGCCCGCCTTCGCGCCGTCGATGGTCACCGGACCCTGACGAGTCGGATCCGTGCCGGATCCGGTGTTGCCCAGGTTCGAGTTGTCGACACTCGGGTTGTCGCTACTGGTCTTGTTGTTGTTGCTCCCGCCCCCACCACACGCCGCAAGGGCGAGCAAGCTTGCTGTGGCCAGGGCCACCGCCGATCTCTTCAGGCGCATTGCCTTTTCACCTTTCGTTGGTACTGCCACAGCCATGTCGCCGACGTGCGTCAGCGACGGGTCCTCGGGTCGAATGCGTCGCGCACCGAGTCACCGAGGAGGTTCAGAGAGAGGGTCAGCAGCGCGATCGCGCCCACCGGGAGCCAGAGGTAGAGCGAGTAGTCCGCATAGAAGGGGGTCGCGTCCGCGACCATCTTGCCGAGCGACGGGTATCCCGACGGACCCAGGCCGAGGAACGACAGGCCGGCCTCGGCGGCGACGAACGCGGGGAGCCCCAGCGAGATCGAGATCACGATCGGCGCCACCAGGTTGGGCAGCAGCTCCTTGAACAGGATCTGCCGGGTCGGCACGCCGATCACCTCGGCGGCGAGGATGAACTCGCGCTCGCGCAGCGACAGCACCTGGCCGCGGATCAGCCGCGCCAGCCCCATCCAGCCGAAGACGATCAGGATGCTGATCAGGGAGATGATCTGGGCGTACTTCAGCTTGTCCGGGGCGGTGGAGAAGCGCGAGGTGATGATCGGCGCCTACGCCAGCATCGCCAGCAGGTAGGGGAACGACAGGAACAGGTCGGTGACGAACGAGATGACCCGGTCCAGCCAGCCGCGCGAGAATCCTGCGATCAGACCGAGGACGACGCCCATGATCGTCGAGACGAGCGTCGCCGACACGCACACGATCAGCGAGGTGCGCAGGCCGTAGACCAGGTAGGCGAGGTTGTCGTAGCCCTTGCGCGGGGCCACCCCGAGCGGGTGGTCCCAGGTGAAGGAGTTGAACGGCGGGCCGATCTTGGGGAAGCCGTCGAAGGCGAGCACGTCGGTCGTGTTGGGCGCGTTGGGGTCGCTGACGTCCCAGTAGATGCCGAACACCCTCGTGATCAGCGGGGCGCAGACGGCAATCAGCACCAGGAGCACGATGAAGACGGCGCAGACAGCGGCGACCTTGTCCTTGCGGAGCCGGTTGAACGCGATCTGGGTCGGAGACTTGCCTGCGATCTCCTTGTCGGGGTGCTGCTCGTCCTCGACCGATGCGTCATGCCCGAGCACTGTCTCCTGCTCAACCATTTCGCCACGGTCAAGAGTCACAGCCACCTCCAGTCGGACTTCCCCGAGCGCGTCAGGCTGCGGGCGACGCGGCTGACTGTAAACCAGTTGACAGCCGCAGCCGACAGTTGCCGAGGTAACAAATAGGTCTCAGACCGCCTGAGTTCCTCACGTGGAATCTGTCCCGTTCGGCAGATCTTCCGTCAGAACGGCGTCCACACCGGCTTCCTTGCGCTGCTCGGCGGTGATCGGAGCGGGGGCTGCGGTCAGCGGGTCCACCCCGCCACCGGACTTCGGGAACGCGATCACCTCCCGGATGGAGTCGGTGTGCGCGAGGAGGGCGGCGATCCGGTCCCAGCCGAACGCGATGCCGCCGTGCGGAGGAGCGCCGAAGGTGAACGCGTCGAGCAGGAAGCCGAACTTCTCCTGCGCCTCCGCCGCACCGATGCCCATCACCGAGAAGACCCGCTTCTGGATGTCCTCGCGATGGATACGGATCGAGCCACCACCGATCTCGTTGCCGTTGCAGACCACGTCGTAGGCCCAGGCCAGCGCCGAGCCCGGCTCCTGGTCGAAGCTCTCGAGGTCCTGCGGAGAGGTGAAGGCGTGGTGCACCGCGGTCCAGGCGCCACCGCCGACCGCGACGTCACCGGCCGCGGTCGCCTCGTCGGCCGGCTCGAAGAGCGGGGCGTCGACGACCCAGAGGAAGCTCCGGGCCTCCTCGTCGATCAGCCCGCCGCGTCGGCCGATCTCCAGCCTGGCGGCGCCGAGGAGGGCCCGGCTCGGTTTCGGCAGCCCTGCGGCGAAGAAGACGCAGTCGCCGGGCTGGGCGCCGACGTGCGCCGCGAGCCCGGCCTTCTCCTCGTCGGAGAGGTTCTTGGCGACCGGTCCCCCGAGCTCGCCGTCCTCCTGGACCAGCACGTAGGCCAGCCCGCGGGCGCCGCGCTGCTTGGCCCACTCCTGCCAGGCGTCGAGCTGCTTGCGCGGCTGGCTCGCGCCGCCGGGCATGACGACCGCGCCGACGTACGGCGCCTGGAAGACCCGGAACGGCGTCTCCTTGAAGTAGTCGGTGCAGTCGACCAGCTCCAGGCCCATCCGCAGGTCAGGCTTGTCCGTGCCGAAGCGGGCCATCGCGTCGGCGTACGTCATCCGCGGCAGCGGTCGCGGCAGCTCGTAGTCGACCAGCGCCCACACCTCGGCGAGCACGTCCTCGGCGACCGCGAGGACGTCGTCCTGCTCCACGAAGCTCATCTCGATGTCGAGCTGGGTGAACTCCGGCTGCCGGTCGGCGCGGAAGTCCTCGTCGCGGTAGCAGCGCGCGATCTGGTAGTAGCGCTCCATGCCGGCGACCATGAGCAGCTGCTTGA
>JAWWPK010000217.1:0-15594 GCA_033854925.1 Nocardioidaceae bacterium
CGCTCGAGCAGACGGCTGTGCAGGTAGAAGACGTCGCCGGGGTAGGCCTCACGACCCGGTGGGCGGCGCAGCAGCAGCGACACGGCGCGGTAGGCCTCAGCCTGCTTGGTCAGGTCGTCGAAGACGATCAGGACGTTCTTGCCGTCGTACATCCAGTGCTGGCCGATGGCCGAGCCGGTGTAGGGCGCGAGGTACTTGAAGCCCGCGCTGTCGGAGGCCGGCGAGGCGACGATGGTGGTGTACTCCAGCGCGCCGGCCTCCTCGAGGGCGCCCCGCACCGCGGCGATGGTCGAGCCCTTCTGGCCGATGGCGACGTAGATGCAGCGCACCTGCTTGTCGGCGTCGCCCGACTCCCAGTTCGTCTTCTGGTTGATGATCGTGTCGATCGCGATCGTGGTCTTGCCGGTGGAGCGGTCGCCGATGATCAGCTGGCGCTGGCCGCGGCCGATCGGCGTCATCGAGTCGATCGCCTTGATTCCGGTGGCCATCGGCTCGGACACGGACTGGCGCGCCATGACACCGGGTGCCTGGATCTCCAAGGCGCGGCGCGACTCGGCCTCGATGTCGCCGAGGCCGTCGATCGGGGTTCCGAGCGGGTCGATCACGCGTCCCATGAAGGCGTCGCCGACCGGGACCGAGAGGATCTCGCCGGTGCGACGGACGTTCTGGCCCTCCTCGATGCCCGCGAAGTCACCGAGGATGACGACGCCGATCTCGCGGGTGTCGAGGTTCAGCGCGATGCCGAGCGTGCCGTCCTCGAACTCCAGGAGCTCGTTGGCCATCGCCGACGGGAGACCGGCGACCCGGGCGATGCCGTCACCGGCGGTCGCGACGGTGCCGACCTCCTCCTTGGCGGCCGCTGACGGCTTGTAGTCGTCGACGTACTTCTGGAGGGCGTCCCGGATCTCCTCCGGGCGGATGGACAGTTCGGTCATGTTCCTTGTCCCCTTGAGTGGGTTGAGTCCTGGGTCTTCTCGTAGGTCTGTGGTGCTCAGCCGGCGAGCCTGCGCCGGGCCTCATCGAGCCGGTTGACGACCGTGCCGTCGATGACGTCGTCGCCGATCTCGACCCGAAGGCCACCGATCAGCTCCGGGTCCACGACCACGTGCAGCTGGACGTCCTTGCCGTACTGCGTGCCGAGCGCTGTGGCGAGCCGCTGCTGCTCGTCGGCCGACAGCTCCCTGGCGGTGTGCACGGTGGCCACTGCCTCGTCGAGCGCCTCGGCGGCGAGGTCGAGGTAGTCCTGCAGGGCGGCCTCGACGCTCCCCCGCTGCCGGGTCACGGCCTGTCCCACGAGGACCTCGGTGGCCGGCAGGGTCTTCCCGTCGAGCAGGCCGAGAAGCAGCGCGCTGCGGTCCTCGGCGGTGCGCGACGGGTCGGCCAGCGCGCCGCGCAGCGGCCCGCTGCCTTCGATCATCCGCAGCACGGCGAACAGCTCGTCGCCGACCTGCTTGCCCTTGGCGCCCGCGGAGCGGACGGTGGCGGCCACCGCCACCCGCTCGAGCGCCTCCGGCAGGTCCCTGCCGGCGATCCAGCGCCGGCTCGCGGCGTCCGCGACCAGGTCCAGGGCCGGCCCGTCGAGCGCCCCGGCGAACACGGCGCGAGCGAGACCGTCCTTGGCCTCACCCTCGACCGAGCTGTCGGTCAGGGCCCGGCGCAGCGCGACGTCGCGGCGTACGACGGCCGTGACGCCGAACAGCTGGGCGCCGAGGGTCGCACCCTCCTCGAGGGTGCGGGCCCGGCTGGCCTGCTGGCTCAGCTCGGCCAGCGCCTCGGCAGAGGCTCCGCGCAGCATCAGCTCGGTGCTCCGTTCCGGGCCGTCTTGCTGGTCTCGAGCGACTCGAGGTCGGCGAGGAACCGGTCGACGACCCGACCACTGCGCTCATCGTCCTCGAGGGACTCGCCGACGATCCGGCCGGCCAGGGAGGTCGCCAGGGTGCCGACCTCGGACCGCAGTGAGGTCAGCGCCTGCTGCCGCTCGGCCGCGATCTGGGCCTGGGCCTGCTCCTTGACGCGCTGCGCCTCGACCTGCGCCTGCTCCTTGGCCTCAGCGATGATGCCGGTGCCCTGCTCGCGCGCCTCCTCACGGATCCGCGCGGCTTCCTTGCGGGCGTCGGCGAGCTGGCTCTTGAACTCGCTCTCGGCCTGCTCGGCGTTCTCCTTGGCCTCCTCGGCCTCGGCGAACTCCTGCCGGATCGCGTCCTGGCGGGCCGTCATCGCCTTGTTGATCGGCGGCACGACGTACTTCGCGAGGATGAAGAAGATGATCGCGAACGCGATCAGCTCGACGATGAACGTCCCGTTGGGAATGAGGAAGTTGTTCGTCTTTTCCGCCATGGGGACGACATCAAGGTGTGCCATGTTGCTTCCCTTTGCTCGGAGCGGGCTGGATCAGCGCGCCTTCGTCACTTGCCAAGGACGAAGACGAACAGCGCCATGAAGGCCAGGTTGATGAAGAACATGGCCTCGACCAGACCAACGGTCAGGAAGAAGATCGTCTGCAGTCGGCCCTGGGCCTCGGGCTGCCTGGCGACGCCCTCGATGTAGGACGAACCGGCCAGACCGTCACCGACACCAGCGCCGATCGCGCCGCCGGCGAGGGCGATGCCACCACCGATGAACGCGCCAGCAGCCTTGACGGCCGCGTCAGTTACTGCCATATCAGTTTCTCTCCTTGGTTCGGCGACGGCGCTCACCGTCGCTCGGCTTCTTGCTGTCGCGGATCAGTGCGCTGCTGCGGGCTCCCGATCCGTCGTCTTTCGCTCGGGCTCGGGCTCGGGTTCGGGCTCGTGCTCGGTCTCGTGCTCGGAGTCGTGCTCGTCGTGGCCCGCTCCGGCCATCCCGAAGTAGAGGACGGTCAGGAGCGAGAAGATGAAGGCCTGGAGCCCTCCCAGGAACAACGTGTCGAACAGCTTCCAGATGACGTTGAAGACGATCGTCAGGAAGCTGCCGACCGGGATGTGTGCCGGCGCCAGGCTCACCATCCCGGCGATCAGGGCGATCATGATGCCGCCGGCGAAGATGTTGCCGAAGAGTCGCAGCGCCAGCGTGACCGGCTTGAGCAGGTCCTGGAGGATCTCCAGCGGGAGCATCCACGGGTAGGGCTCCAGGTAGTGCTTGAAGTAGCCCTTGAGCCCCTTCTGCCGGATGCCGTAGACCCACACGCTGACCATGGCCAGCAGGGCCATGGCGTAGGTGAGGTTGGTGTCCGCGGTGGGCGAGGGCAGCAGGTGCGTGCTCGAGTTGAGCTCGGTCGGGATGACCTCGATCCAGTTGGCGATGAGGATGAAGAAGAAGAGCGCCGTCGCCAGGGGTACGACGTAGGGGTGGACCCGGCCGAGGTTCTCCTCGACCTGGGTGTTCACCTGGTTGACCACGGTCTCCCAGACAAGCTGGATCTTGGTCGGCACGTGGTCCTCGGTCTCGGCGGTCAGCTTGGCGCGCGCCCAGAACCCCAGCCCGACCACGATCGCGCCCGCGATGACCGTCACCCAGATCGTGTCCAGGTTGAACGTCATGCCGAGTAACTGACGCGTCGGGTGCTCGCCCGGGTGGATGTCGATCGTGAACGGAGTGGTCATTGCTCCTTCAGCTCCTTGAGCAAGGGGATCGTGGTCATCGCCAGGGCGATGAGCCGGAAGACGGCCAGCCCCAGCAGCACGCCGATGCCCTCGGGCCAGAACAGCACGGCGACGGCCACCGCCACCACGGTCAGGATCACCAGCCGGACCATGGTCGAGCGCATCATGGCCGCCTTGGTCGGCTCCGCACCGCTGGTGAGCAGGCCGAGCAGCCACCGCTCGGTGGCCAGGTGGTTGACCAGGCCGAGGGCCACGCCGATGGCCAGGGACGTGGCCAGCCGCCACTCGTCCAGCTGGCCGAGGATCCAGAACGAGGCGACGGCGAGGACCAGACCGACCACGATCGTCTTGCGCTGGTCGCGGACCACCTGTCCGAGACCGGCCCGGCGCTGCGGCTCGACCCCGGCGGGCGTGACAACACGGTCAGGCATCGGTGGCCCCCTCTCGGCTACCTGAGGGCAGCGCGCACCCGGGCCCAGAAGCCGAGGCCGCCCGCGATGATGCCGAGGAAGACACCGGCCATCGTGAAGGCCGGCTCGGTGCCGGCGGCGTGGTCGACGACGAGTCCGAGCAGCGTGCCCGCGATGACTGCGCCCGCGAGGAGTCCGCCGAGCCCGATGAGGTCGCGACCCCGGAGACCCGCGTCCCGAGACTGGTCAGCACCGGGCTCTGGCACCGATCGAACCTAACACGGCGCACCCGTCCCCGGATGCGGGGAAGCGGGGCAGTCGTCATCGTCGGCGGCCGTCCTGGTCGAGGGTGATTCTGAGTGCAACCTGAGTGCTTGTGAAAACTAGCACAAAGTCCCGGGAGGCCTGAACCCCGGGTTGGCACCCACCCTCTCAGCCTTCCTCAAGGACAGGCAACCGGGGGCGGTGCAACCGGGGCAGCAAGAAGGTGAGCACCACGGTCACCAGCGTCATCGCGGCCACGGTGGCGACCACCCACGGACCGCTGTAGAGGCTGGCCAGCACGGTGCCGAAGGCGACCAGCGCCGCCCACATCCACATGATGAGGACGGCCCGGCGCTGGCTGTGCCCGATCTCGAGCAACCGGTGGTGCAGATGCTGCTTGTCCGCGGCCAACGGAGACCGGCCGGCCCGCGTACGGCGTACGACGGCCAGCAGGAGGTCGGCCAGCGGCACGATCAGCAGCGAGATCGGGAGCAGGATCGGCAAGAGGGTGGGCAGCAGGCTCGCCGTCGAGCCTCCCCCGCCCTGACTGAGCTGCTCGGGAGTGAACTGGCCGGAGAGCGTCACCGCGCTGGCCGACAGCACCAGCCCGATCAGCATCGAGCCGCTGTCGCCCATGAACAGCCGGGCGGGATGGAAGTTGTGGACCAGGAAGCCGGCACAGACCCCAGCCAGGGCGATGCTGAGGAACGCCGCGGTGGTGGCCCGGTCGGTGCCGTTGAGCCGGGTCAGGCTGTAGGAGAAGGTGAAGAAGGCCAGCGAGCCGACCCCGACCACGCCGGCCGCGAGACCGTCCAGTCCGTCGACCATGTTGACCGCGTTGATGGTCGCGACGACCAGGAGGCCGGTGAGCACCGCGCGCTGGGCGGGGTCGAGTGAGAACTGGTTCCCGTGCGCGTCGGTGAAGAAGTAGAACTGCACGCCGAAGGCCACGAGGAACCCGGCGGCGAGCACCTGCCCGCCGAGCTTGGTCAGCGCGTCGAGCTCGAAGAGGTCGTCCAGCACCCCGACCGCGCAGATCAGCGCCCCCGCGATCAGCACGATCCCGGCGTCCCGGAACACCAGCGGCGAGCTCGCCGAGAGGAACGGCAGCTCGCGCGCGACGAGATAGGCCGCGACCAGGCCGCCGAGCATCGCCAGCCCGCCGAGGTAGGGAATCGGCTCGTCGTGCACGTCGCGGTCACGGACCTTCGCGACCGCACCGGCGCGGATGGCGATCTCCCTGGCCACGACCGTGAGGAGGTAGGTGACCGCCGCGCCCACCAGGAAGACGAGGATGTACTCCCTCACGCCTCGGCGTCCCCGGCGGCCTCGGCGCTCTCCGCCTCGTCAGTGTCCGCCGGCGCGTCCGGGTCGGCGATGGCCTGGCCGAGCGGCTCGAGCACCCCGTTGAGCTGGTCGAGGCTGATGGCGCCGAGCCGGAGCACCCGGCCGGGACTGGCGGTGGCGTCGACGATGGTCGAGGCCTGGCCGCCCGGCGACGTACCGGCGTCCACCACCACCTCGACGTCCTCGCCGAGCATCTCCTCGGCGTCCGCAGCCTCGGTCGCCGCCGGACGGCCGGTCAGGTTGGCCGAGCTGACCGCGAGCGGGCCCGTGCGCTCGAGGATCTCCAGGGTGACCGGGTGGTCGGGCATCCGCACCGCCACCGTGCCGCGGGTGTCGCCGAGGTCCCACTGCAGCGAGGCGTGGGCGTGGCAGACCAGGGTCAGCGCGCCGGGCCAGAACTCCTCGACCAGGGCTCGCGCCCACGTCGGCACCCGGACCGCCAGCGCGTCGAGCGTGGTGGCCGCCGAGACCAGGACCGGCGGGGGCATGTCCCGGCCGCGGCCCTTGGCGTCGAGGAGCTCCTGGACCGACTCCTTGTCGAAGGCATCGGCGGCCAGGCCGTAGACGGTGTCCGTCGGCAGCACCACGAGCCCCCCGCGCTGGATGGCCAGGCTGGCGGCCTCGACCGCGGCCTCGCGCTCCTCGTCGGTGGTGGTCGGGTAGCGCTGCGCAGAGCTCATGATGACGTCATGGTGCCAGTCGGGCGGTCGTGAACCGAGGACGGCCTGCGAGGTCGCGGTGGTCGCGCACCTCGGTCCAGCGCCCGGTGGCCGCCAGGACTGCGGGCACGGCGTCGCCCTGCACGTCGGCGTGCTCGACGCCCAGGACTCCCCCGGCCTTGAGCAGCACGGCCGCCCGCTGCGCCAGCACCCGGATCGCGTCGAGGCCGTCGGCACCCGAGAACAGCGCGAGGTGCGGGTCGTGGTCGCGGGCCTCGGGGGCGACCGACTCCCACGCGTCGAGCGGGACGTACGGCGGGTTGCAGACCACCACGTCCACGCTGCCGGCCAGGTCGTCGAAGGCAGTGGCGAAATCGCCCTGGCGCAGGTCCACTCCAGTGCCGGCCAGGTTGCGCTCGGCCCAGCGGTACGCCGGCTCGTCGAGCTCGACGGCGTGCACGCGGGCCTGCGGCACCTCGTGCGCGACCGACTTCGCGATCGCACCCGAGCCGGTGCACAGGTCCACGACGACCGGGCTCTCGAGCGGCTCCGCCGCATCCACGGCCCAGCCGGCCAGCAGCTCGGTCTCCGGGCGCGGGGTGAACACCCCCGGCCCGACCTCGAGCCGGACGTGGCGGAACCACGCCTCGCCGGTCAGGTGCTGCAGCGGCTCGCGGGCCGCGCGCCGGGCCACGAGCGCGTCGTACTCCCTCAGAGCGGCGGCCGGCACCTCGTCGACCAACGGCAGCCGGGACCGGTCCGTGCCGAGGACGTGCGCGAGCAGCTCGGCGGCGTCGTGCTCGGGGCTGGGGACGCCGGCGTCGCGCAGCTTGCTCTCCGCCGCCGCCAGCAGCCCGCGGTTCATTGCTCGAGAGCGGCGAGCCGGTCGGCGAGGTCCAGCTCCAGGCAGGAGTCGAGGACCGGCTGCAGGTCGCCGTCGAGGACCTGGTCGAGGTTGTAGGCCTTGTAGCCGGTGCGGTGGTCGGAGATGCGGTTCTCCGCGAAGTTGTAGGTCCGGATCCGCTCGGAACGGTCGACGGTGCGGACCTGGCTGCGGCGCGCGGTGCTGGCGGCCGCATCGGCCTCTTCCTGGGCGGCGGCCAGCAGCCGGGCGCGGAGGATGCGCATGGCCTGCTCCTTGTTCTGGAGCTGGCTCTTCTCGTTCTGGCAGCTGACCACGATCCCGGTCGGGACATGGGTGATGCGGACCGCGGAGTCGGTGGTGTTGACGCTCTGCCCGCCCGGTCCGCTGCTCCGGAACACATCGATGCGCAGGTCGTTCTCGTCGATCGTCACGTCGACCTGCTCGGCCTCCGGCAGCACCAGGACCCCGGCCGCGCTGGTGTGCACGCGACCCTGCGACTCGGTGACGGGCACGCGCTGCACGCGGTGCACGCCGCCCTCGAACTTCAGCAGGCCGTACGGCGCCTCGCCCGGCTCGGTGGTGCCCCTCGCCTTGACCGCGAGGGTGACGGACTTGTAGCCGCCGAGGTCGGACTCGGTCGCGTCGAGGATCTCGACCTTCCAGCCCCGCTGCTCGGCGTACCGCGAGTACATGCGGAGCAGGTCGGCGGCGAACAGCGCGGACTCCTCGCCGCCCTCCCCCGACTTCACCTCGAGGATCGCGTCCTTGTCGTCGGTGGGGTCGCGCGGGACCAGCAGCATCCGCAGCCGCTCCTCGGCGACGTGCCGGCGCTCGGTGAGCGACACGACCTCGTCGGCGAAGGACGGGTCCTCGGTCGCGAGCTCGCGGGCCGCCTCGATGTCACCCCCGAGGTCGTCCCACTCCTTCTTGGCGGCCAGGACCTTGCTCAGCAGGGCGTAGCGCTGGTTGAGCTTCTTGGCCAGCCGGGCGTCGGCGTGGGTCTCGGACGCGCCGAGACGGCGCTCGAGCTCCTCGTGCTCGTGCGCCATCGAGTCGATTCCCTCGAACACCGCTCCGCCTCCGTCCTGACCGATCCGAAATCGCGAGCGCCGACCCACGCCCTGAGGGCACGGGTCGGCGCGGCGGGGAAGCTACTTGTCGGCGTCGGCCTTGTCGGCGTCCTTCGCAGCCGCCTTCTTGGCGTAGCGAGCCTCGAACCGGGCCACACGGCCGCCGGTGTCGAGGATCTTCTGCTTGCCGGTGTAGAACGGGTGGCAGTTGGAGCAGACGTCGGCGTGGAGCACGCCGTTCTTCGCCGTACTGCGCGTGGTGAACGTGTTACCGCAGGTGCAGGTGACCTCGGTCTCCACGTAGTCGGGGTGGATATCAGCCTTCATGGTTTCCTCTCTCGCGCCCCGGGTCGCCATCGCCCGAAACGAGCGAGACGTGAACCGGAGCCAGCGGTCCACAGTAGTCAACGCGCGTCCGGCTCGGCGAATTCCTGCGGGCGAAGCCCGGCTCGACCAGCGGTGGTTCAGTCCCAACGCAAGCTGCAGTTGGATCAACCAGCGCGCGAGAGCAGCGCCTCGACCCGACTGGCCAGGTCTTTGGGCGAGAACGGCTTGGTGATGTAGTCGTCGGCGCCGGAGTCGTAGCCGGTCTGCACGTCGGACTGCTGCGCCCGGGCGGTCAGCAGAATCACCGGGATGTCCTTGAGGGCCGGGTTGTTCCGGATCTCGCGAACCGCCTCGAGGCCGGTCAGTCCCGGCATCATCACGTCGAGGACGGCCAGGTCCGGGTGCGAGGTGCGGCAGGCGTCGACAGCAGAGCTGCCGTCGGCCACGGTGACGATCTGGTGCCCGAGCGTCGCGAGCTTGAACTCGACGAGATCGCGGATGTCCACGTCGTCGTCGGCCACCACGATGAGCGCCATTGGACCAGCCCCTTCCCCGCACTTATCTGACCCGAGTATCAGACAGCGACGGCCTCCGTGTGCGATAACGCCGAAATCCGTCGGATTCGAGCTCAATCCACCGCCTGAGACGCTCTACGAGCGCTGGGCAGCGCTCAGCAGCTCGTAGTTGGTCTGGGTCTTGTGCAGCCGGTCCAGCAGCCCCGCGACCCCGGCTCCGCGATCCCCGGTCAGTCCGCGGCGCAGCTTCTCGAGCACGGCGTGCTCCTGGTCGCCGACCAGCTCGGACTCGTGCCGGGTGCCGGAATGCACCAGGTCGACCGCGGGGAACACCCGCGCGTCCGCCAGGTCGCCGTCCAGCCGTAGCACCAGGGTCTCGGTGCCGACGAGGTCCTCGACCAGCAGCTCGTCGACGGTCGAGCCGCCGTCCACCAGCGTGGTGGCGAGGATGGTCAGCGAGCCACCGTTCTCGAGGCAGCGAGCGGCGCCGAAGAGCCGCTTTGTCGCCGTGAGCGCGGAGGCGTCGACGCCGCCGTCGAGGGTACGGCCGGAGGTCGGGCCGGCGACGTTGTAGGCGCGACCGAGGCGGGACAGCCCGTCGACGAGCACGACGACGTCGTGGCCGAGCTCGACCAGCCGCTTGGCCCGCTCGACGGCGAGCTCGGCGACCGTGGTGTGGTCGGCCGGGGCCTGGTCGAACGTCGACGCGATCACCTCACCCTTGACCGAGCGCTCGAAGTCGGTGACCTCCTCGGGCCGCTCGTCGACCAGGACCACCATCAGGTGGCACTCGGGGTTGTTGGTGGTGATCGAGGTGGCCACCGACTGCAGGATCGTCGTCTTGCCGGCCTGGGCGGGCGCGACGATCAGGCCGCGCGTGCCCTTGCCGACCGGCGTGGCGATGTCGATGACCCGGCCGATCACGTTGTCCGGGCTGGTCTCGAGCCGGAGCCGCTGCGTGGGGTGAACGGGTGTCAGCTCGGTGAACTCGACCCGGCTCTTTGCCGCCTCGGGGTCGGTGCCGTTGACGCTGTCGATCCGCACCATCGGGTTGAACTTCTCCTTGCGCTCGCCCTCGCGGGGCTGGCGCACCTGGCCGACGATGGCGTCGCCGCGGCGCAGGGCGTACTTCCGCACCATGGAGAGCGACAGGTAGACGTCGTCGGCACCCGCGAGGTAGCCACTGGTCCGGACGAACGCGTAGTTGTCGAGCACGTCGAGGATGCCGGCCGCAGGCACCAGGACGTCGTCCTCGAGGATCGTGGTGTCGGGCTCGTTCCGCCCGCCCGCGCGGGTGCGGTCGCGGTCGCGGCCCCGGCGGCGCCGGTTGCGGCGGCCCGCCTCGCCCTCGCCGTCGTCCGGCCCGTCGCCCTGGTCGTCCAGGTCTTGCTGGTTCTGCTGGCTCTGCTGCTGGCTCTGCTGCTGGCTCTGCTGGTTCTGGCCGCGCTGCTGGTTCTGGCCCTGCTGGCCGCCCTGCTGTCCACCCTGGCGGTTCTGCTGGTTGCGCTGGCGGTTCTGCTGGCGGTTCTGGTTGCCGGTCGAGCGCTCCTCGTCGGAGCCGTCGTCGGGCTTCTTGTCGTCCGACCTGGGCTCCTCGCGGTCCCGCGCCGGGCGCGGCTCGCGCTCCTGGCGCTCCGCTCGGGGCTCACGCTCCTGCCGGGGCTCACGCTCCTGCTCGGGCTCGTCCCTGCGCGCGGACTGTCCGCCGCCGGACTGGGCGGCCTTGATGGCGTCGACCAGCTGCGCCTTCTTCATCGAGCCGGTGCCCTTGATGCCGAGGCCTCCGGCCATCGACTTGAGGTCGGCGAGCAGCATCGTGTTGATACCACCGCGCTTCTTGGTCGCCTTGGCGACGGGAGCGTCCGTGGTGGTGTCCTGAGTGTCGGTCACGTTGTTCCTTCGCTGCGCCAACACGCTCTGCCCGCCCGAAGGGGCAAACGCAGGGGTCAGCGCCAAGTGGAAGAGGTTGGGTGGCACCTCAGATGCGGTGCCGCGCCGAGAACCGGCGCACCACGAATGTACCAAACCTCGAGCGACTACCCGACCACGGCGCCGCGGGTGTCCACCGCGAGCCGGTGATGCGCCCAGCCCTCGGGGCAGTACGCCGCGAGGTCGGTGCCGTCCACGACCAGCGCCAGCACCGTCGGCCCGGCTCCCGAGACCACCGCTGCCAGACCGTCGGCCCGCAGCCGGTCCACGAGGCCGAGCGAGGCCGGCATCGCCGGGCGGCGGTAGTCCTGATGGAGGTAGTCACGGGTGGCCCGCCAGAGCTGGTCGGGGTGGCTGCCGAGCGCCGCCACGAGCAGCGCCGCCTTGCCGGCGTCAGCGGCCGCGTCGGCGTGCGGGACGGTCTGGGGCAGCAGCCCGCGCGCGACCTCGGTCGACAGCGGCTCCGGCGGCACGAACACCGCCGCGCTGACCCGGCCGTCCACGGCTGCGCCCACGGCGTACAGCTCGCCTCGGTCGTCACGTCCGGAGATGACGAAGCCGCCGTGCAGAGCCGTCGCGACGTTGTCGGGGTGGCCCTCCATGTCGACGGCGAGCGCGAGGAGCGCCGCGTCGTCGAGCTTGGCAGAGCCGCCGTCGACGAGCGCCCGGGCCAGCACCAGCCCGCCCACGATGGCGGCCGACGACGAGCCCAGCCCCCGGGCGTGCGGGATCGCGTTGCGGCAGGTGAGCCGGATCCCGGCCGGCTGTCCGTCCAGTGCGTCGAAGGCCCGGCGCATCGCACGCACCACGAGGTGGTTCTCGTCGAGAGGGACCTCGCTCACGCCGGCCCCGGTGACCTCGACGACGAGTCCCGAGCCGGCCAGCTCGCCCTCGAGCTGGTCGCGCAGGTCGAGGGCGAGGCCGAGCGAGTCGAAGCCGGGGCCCAGGTTCGCCGCGGTCGCGGGGACGGTGACTCTCACCGCAGCCCGGCGGCCTCGGCCGCGGCGGTCACGTCGGCGTCGATGACCGACTCGACCAGTGGCCCGAACCCTTCGAGCGCGGTCACGGTGTCCTTGAGGCCGTGGCCGGTCACGGTGACCACGACCGTGCTGCCGGCGTAGGAGTCGCCCTGCGCGAGGTCGACCAGCAGCCCGGCGATGCCGGCTGCGGACGCCGGCTCGACGAAGACGCCATCCCTCGCAGCGAGCTCGCGCTGGGCAGCCAGGATCTGGTCGTCGCTGACGGCGCGGAACCGGCCGTCGGACTCGTGGGCGGCCGCCTCGGCGAGCTTCCAGGAGGCGGGGTTGCCGACCCGGATCGCGGTGGCCCGGGTCTCCGGGTCGGGGAACGGCTCGCCGGTCACGAGCGGCGCCGCTCCCTCGGCCTGGAAGCCGTGCATCCGCGGCTTGCGGGTGGCCATGCCGAGGTCGAAGTACTGCGTGTAGCCGAGCCAGTACGCCGAGATGTTGCCGGCGTTGCCGACCGGGAGCAGGTGGTAGTCGGGGGCGTCGCCGAGGAAGTCGACGATCTCGAAGGCTGCGGTCTTCTGGCCCTCGAGTCGGACCGGGTTGACCGAGTTGACCAGGGCGACGGGGTAGTCCCAGGCCAGCCCCTTGGCGAGCTCGAGGCAGCTGTCGAAGTTGCCGCGGACCATGATCACCTTGGCGCCGTGCAGGATCGCCTGCGCCATCTTGCCGGCCGCGATCTTGCCCTCGGGGACGAGCACCAGCGGGGTCAGCCCTGCCTTCGCGGCGTACGCCGCCATCGAGGCCGAGGTGTTGCCGGTCGAGGCGCAGACCACGGCCTTGGCGCCGTCGTGGACCGCGACCGATATAGCCGCGGTCATGCCGCGGTCCTTGAACGAACCGGTGGGGTTGTCGCCCTCGACCTTGAGCCAGACCTCGGCGCGGGTCAGCCCCGAGAGCCACTCGGAGTGGACGAGCGGCGTGCCGCCCTCGCGGAGCGTGATCGCGGGGGTCCCCTCGGGGATCGCGAGCAGGTCGCGGTACTCCTCGATCACTCCACGCCACTGGTGGGTGCGCTGAAGAGTGCTCATTCGTCGCCGCCCTCCACCCGCATCACCGAGGTGACCTCGCGGACGATGTCGAGGCCGCGCAGGTGCTCGACGGTTGAGGCGAGCTGGGCGTCGGTGGCGCTGTGCGAGACGACCACGAGCTGGGCGTCGTCGTCGCGGCCCTCCTGGCGGACGGTCTGGATCGAGACGCCGTGCTCGGCGAACGCGTGCGCGACGGTGGCCAGGACCCCGGCCTTGTCGTCGACGTCGATCGCGACGTGGTAGCGGGTCACGGTCTCGCCCATCGGCAGCACCGCGCGGTCGGCGTACGCCGACTCGCCGGCGCCGCGCTTGTCCGCCAGGACGTTGCGCGCGACCGTGACCAGGTCGCCGAGCACGGCGCTCGCGGTGGGTGCGCCGCCCGCGCCGGGGCCGTAGAACATCAGCTGGCCGGCGGCCTCGGACTCGACGAAGACGGCGTTGTAGGCCTCACGGACAGAGGCCAGCGGGTGGCTCCTCGGGATCATCGCCGGGTGCACGCGGACGGCGACCGCACTCTGCCCGTCCTCGGTGGTCTTGAGCTCGCAGATCGCGAGCAGCTTGACCACCGACCCCATGTCCTTCGCGGACTGGATGTCGGCGGCGGTCACCTCGGTGATGCCCTCGCGGTGCACGTCGGAGGCGGTGATCCGGGAGTGGAAGGCGAGCGAGGCGAGGATCGCGGCCTTGGCGGCCGCGTCGAACCCCTCGACGTCGGCGGTCGGGTCGGCCTCGGCGTACCCGAGCTCCTGGGCCTCCTCGAGAGCCTCGGTGAAGCCGGCGCCGGAGGTGTCCATCTTGTCGAGGATGAAGTTGGTGGTGCCGTTGACGATGCCGAGGACCCGGGTGACGGTGTCTCCGGCCAGCGACTCGCGCAGCGGCCGCAGGATCGGGATCGCGCCGGCGACCGACGCCTCGTAGTAGAGGTCGCGGCCGGCCTTCTCGGCGGCCTCGAACAGGGTGGGGCCGTCCTCTGCGAGCAGCGCCTTGTTGGCGGTGACCACGCTGGCCCCGTGCTCGAGCGCGGAGAGGATGAGCGTGCGGGCGGGCTCGATCCCGCCGATCACCTCGACGACCACGTCGACGTCGGCGCGGGCAACCAGGCCCGTGGCGTCGGTCGTGAGCAGCCCGTCGGGGAGCTCGACCTCGCGCGGGGCATCGAGGCGTCGTACGGCCACCCCGACGAGGTCGATCGGGGTGCCGATCCGGGCGGAGAGGTCGCCGGCCTGCTCCTGGAGCAGCCGGACCACCTGGGAGCCGACCGACCCGCACCCGAGGACCGCGATCTTGAGCCGTCTCTCGGTCACTGGTCGGCTCCTGTGTCGATGCCGACGTCCGTCGCGAGCAGGTCCGCCTCGGTCTCGCGGCGCACCACGACGCGGGTCCGGCCGTCGCGCACGGCGATGACCGGCGGTCGGAGCGCGTGGTTGTAGTTGGAGGCCATCGAGCGGCAGTAGGCACCGGTGCCGGGGACCGCGACCAGGTCGCCGGGACGGACGTCGCCGGGCAGGAACTCGTGGTTGACCACGATGTCGCCGGCCTCGCAGTGCCGGCCGACGACCCGCACGAGGACGGGCGCGGCGTCGGAGCGGCGACTGGCCAGGGTGCAGGAGTAGTCGGCGTCGTAGAGGGCGGTGCGGATGTTGTCGCTCATGCCCCCGTCGACCGAGACGTAGGTGCGAGTTGCACCCCCGTCGAGGGCGACCTGTTTGACCGTGCCGACCTCGTAGACGGTGCACGTGGACGGGCCGACGATGGCGCGCCCCGGCTCGATGCTGAGCCGCGGCTCAGCGATGCCGAGCGCGCGGCACTCGTGGGCGACGATCTCGCTCATCTCGGCGGCGAGCTGCTTCGGCTCGGACGGGTCGTCCTCGGTGGTGTAGGCGATGCCGAAGCCACCGCCGAGGTCGAGCTCGGGCAGCACGGTGCCGAGCTCCGACTGGATCTGGGCGTGCAAGGCCAGCACCCGGCGGGCGGCCACCTCGAAGCCGGAGGAGTCGAAGATCTGGCTGCCGATGTGGCTGTGCAGCCCGAGCAGCTCCAGGGCCGGCGCCTCGAGCACCCGGCGTACGGCGTCGAAGGCCTGGCCGTTGGTGATCGAGAAGCCGAACTTCTGGTCCTCGTGCGCGGTGGCGATGTACTCGTGCGTGTGCGCCTCGACGCCGGCCGTCACCCGCACGAGCACCCTGGTGGTGCGGCCGAGCCGCTCGGCGATCTCGGCGAGCCGCTCGATCTCGTGGAACGAGTCGATGATCACCCGGCCCACGCCGAGGGTGACCGCGCGCTCGAGCTCGGCGAGGCTCTTGTTGTTGCCGTGGAAGCCGACCCTGGCCATGTCGAAGCCGGCGCGCTCCGCCACGGCGAGCTCGCCACCGGTGCAGACGTCGAGGTTCAGGCCCTCCTCCGCCGCCCACCGTGCGGTGGCGGTGCAGAGGAACGCCTTGCCGGCGTAGAACACGTCGTACGCGGCGAACGCCTCCTTGAAGGCCCGGGCGCGGGTCCGGAAGTCCGCCTCGTCGAGGACGTACGCCGGCGAGCCGTGCTCGGCCACGAGGTCGGTGTGCCGGACCCCGC
>JAWWPK010000218.1:0-10436 GCA_033854925.1 Nocardioidaceae bacterium
TTGAGCCGGGTGCAGATCTCTGCGGTACGCCGGTCCTGCCAGACGATGGCCCGCCGCGGCGAGCCGAGCGTCTCGCGGTCCCAGAGCAGGATCGTCTCCCGCTGGTTCGTGATGCCGACCGCCTTGACCTCGGCGGCGTCGACCTGGGCCAGCGCGTCGCGGGCCGCCTCGAGGGTGGCCTGCCAGATCTCCTCCGGCGCGTGCTCGACCCAGCCGGGCTTCGGGAAGTGCTGCCGGAACTCCTGGTAGCCCTTCGCGGCGATCCCGCCGGACTCGGTCACGACGACCGCGGTGACGCCGGTGGTGCCGGCGTCGATGGCCAACACACTCATGGGGACACGCTCACTTGGGGTCGGTGGCCCGCACGATGTCGAGGATCCGCTCGTCGATCCAGGACAGGTCGGGAGCGACGCGCATCTCGTAGTTCTCGGTGCCGACCCAGGCCTGGAAGTCCCGGGCCCCCTGCGCCGTGGCGAACGACTCCAGCTCCTCGCGGAGCCCGTCGGTGACGGGGACCTGCTCCTCCTCGGTCGAGGCCTGGAGGTAGAGCTCGCTGAGCGTGAGCAGCCGGGCCAGCTCGGGGATCGGCGCCTCGTGGTCGTCGACCCGCAGGTCGACGGCGATGTCGTCGAGGCCGCCGTACCCGGCGCCTTCCTTGACCACCAGCAGCGCCGCAGACTGCCGCCCGCGCGAGTCGCCGCCCGCCTTGTCGCCGGCGGTCAGGGCGTCGAGGAGGCGGCGGGCCAGGGGCTCCTCCGGGTCGGAGATCTCCCACGCGGTCCGCATCGCGAACACGACGTCCTCGCCGGTGAGGATGTTGCCCTGGATGGCGTAGCCGTCACCGGTGAGGCTGCCCGCCCAGTCGAGGCAGGCGTGGCCGGTGTGCGAGGCGGCGCCGCCGTCGACGTCGACGATCCCGACCTGCCGCTCCTCGCGTTTTTCGTCCTCCTCGAGCAGCCGCATCAGCGCGACCGACGCGTTCGCCCCGTCGTCGAGGTGGGCCAGCGCCAGCCCCTTGTAGGCGACGTTCGCGTCCGCCTGGGTCGCGATCGCGCCGACTCCTGCGACCGCGGCGGGCACGGCCGACCCGACGGCGAGGAACTTCGATGCGACGGCCACCCCCCACGACTCTCCGTCTTCGGACCTGGCCACGATCGAGAAGGTCATGGCTCGCACGATAGCGACCCTGATCACGGCCGCCGCAGCGGATAGTCGCTTGCCCTCAACCGCGGTTGAGGTCCCACAATCGACGGATGCTGCATCGGCTCGGCTTCCCGTCCGTCGGCCGCCATCGGCGGTTCGTGACCGCGATCGCCATCGACGCGGTCGGCAGCGGCGTTTTCATGCCGATCTCGATGCTCTACTTCCTCGTCGCCACCGACCTCACGCTGGTCCAGGTCGGCGCCGCGATCTCGCTGGCGTCACTGGTCTCGCTGCCCAGCGGACCGCTGATCGGGACCGTGGTGGACCGGCTCGGCGCCAAGCAGGTGCTGCTGGCAGGCAACCTGCTGCAGGGCGTCGGCTTCGTGGCCTACCTGGTCTCCGACTCGTTCCTCGTGGTCACGGCCTGGACAGTCGTCGTCACCCTGGGCCGGACCGCGTTCTGGGGGTCCTACGGAAACATCGTCGCGGCGATCTCGGTGCCGGGGGAGCGCGAGAAGTGGTTCGGCTTTCTCGGTGCGCTCCGCAACGTCGGGTTCGCCCTCGGCGGGCTGCTGTCCGGTGTGGCGATCACCATCGGCACCGGCACGGCGTACGCCGCGGTCGTGGTGGCCAACGCGGCGTCGTACGCCGTCGCGTTCGTGCTGCTGCTCGCGGTGCCGGCCATCGAGCGCGCCCACCACGAGCGGCAGGCCGGGTCGTGGGCGACGGTGCTGCGGGACGGTCCCTACCGGGTGCTGTGGCTGGCCCAGCTGGCGTTCTCGATCTCGATGATGGTGCTCAACTTCGCGCTGCCGGTGTACGCGGTCCGCGTCCTGGGGCTGCCGGGCTGGGTGACGGGCGCGGTGTTCACGATCAACACGATCATGGTCGGGCTCGGGCAGGGCCTGGTCGTGCGTGCGATGACCGGGCGGACCCGCTGGCGGATCCTGGTCGCGGCCAACGTGTTCTTCGCCGCGTCGTACGTCGTGCTGTTCGGCGCCACCCTCGTTTCGGTGGCCGTGGGCGTGGTCGTGGTGCTGGTCGGCTCCGCGGTCTACACGCTGGGCGAGCTGACCGGCGGTCCGGTCACCGCGGCGCTGGCCGCCGAGGCGGCGCCGGAGCACCTGCGCGGCCGCTACTTCTCCCTGGTGCAGCTGGCCTGGAACCTGGCCGGCACGGTCGCGCCGGTCAGCTTCGCCTGGCTCCTGGACCGGGGCGAGACGGCGCTGTGGCTGGCGGTGCTCGCAGTGACCCTCTTCGGTGTGGCGGTGTCGACGCTGCTCGGCCGGGTGATGCCGCTCGCCGCCGCGCCCGTCACGAACGAGGCGCCCGAGGAGGCGGCCGACCCCGTCCACGACGGCGGGCCGGTACTGGAAGTCTGAGGCGATCGTCACTACTGTCGGCGTCGACTTGAACGATCCAATTTCTCCAGGAGCCCTCATGCGTGTCGGAGTCCTGACCGGTGGCGGCGACTGCCCCGGTCTCAACGCGGTCATCCGTGCGGTCGTACGCCGCGGCGTCCGTGACCACAACTTCGACTTCATCGGGTTCCGCGACGGCTGGCGGGGGCCGCTCGAGGGGCTGACCATGGAGCTGGGCATCGCCCAGTGCCGCGGCATCCTGCCCCGCGGCGGCACCATCCTCGGCTCCTCGCGCACGAACCCGTTCAAGATCGACAACGGCGTGGAGCAGATCCAGGCCAACCTCAAGGCGAACGGTGTCGACGCGCTCGTCGCGATCGGCGGCGAGGACACCCTGGGCGTGGCGACCAAGCTCTCCGAGCTCGGCGTCGACGTGGTCGGCGTACCGAAGACCATCGACAACGACCTCTCCGGAACCGACTTCACCTTCGGCTTCGACACGGCGGTCAACATCGCGACCGAGGCGATCGACCGGCTGCACACCACCGCCGAGTCGCACCACCGGGTCCTGGTCGTCGAGGTGATGGGCCGGCATGCGGGCTGGATCGCGCTGCACGCCGGCATCGCCGGCGGCGCGACCGAGGTGCTGATCCCCGAGCAGCCCTTCGACATCCAGGCGATCTGCGACCGGGTCGAGACCCGGTTCCAGACCCACTACGCGCCGATCATCGTGGTGTCCGAGGGCGCGGTGCCGGCGGAGGGTGGCGACATGACCCTGGTGTCCGGCGAGAAGGACGCGTTCGGCCACGTGCGGCTCGGCGGCATCGGCGACCGGCTCGCCCACGAGATCGAGTCCCGCACCGGCAAGGAGGCACGCGCGGTCGTGCTCGGCCACATCCAGCGCGGTGGCACGCCCACGGCGTTCGACCGGTGGCTCGCCACCCGGTTCGGGCTGCACGCCATCGATGCGGTGGCCGACAAGGACTTCGGCCAGATGGTCGCGCTGCGCGGCACCGACATCATCCGCGTCCCGCTGAGCGAGGGCACCGCCCAGCTCAAGCTGGTCAGCCCGGAGGAGTTCGCCGAGGCAGCGGTCTTCTTCGGCTAGGTCTCAGGAGCGCTCCGGGACCTGAGAACGATTGCGGGCCCGGACCGCCGCGCCCGTACCCTTGACCAGTGAGCAGCACCGTCCCCGACCTCGAGGCCCTGCGCGCCCTCGGCCCGGCCCAGCAGCCGGTGTACCCCGACCGCGCGGCCGTCGATGCCGCCGTGGCCCGCCTCCGGACGATGCCGCCGCTCGTCTTCGCCGGCGAGTGCGACGACCTGAAGGACAAGATCGCCGCGGTCTCGCGTGGCGAGGCGTTCATCCTCATGGGCGGCGACTGCGCGGAGACGTTCTCGGGCGTCACCGCCGACAACGTCCGCAACAAGCTGCGGGTGCTGCTGCAGATGGCGGTCGTCCTGACCTACGCCGCGTCGGTGCCGGTCGTGAAGGTCGGCCGGATCGCGGGCCAGTACGCCAAGCCGCGCTCCTCCGACCTCGAGACCCGCGAGGGCGTCACCCTGCCTGCCTACCGCGGGGACGCCGTCCACGGCTACGACTTCACCGCCGAGTCGCGGGTGCCCGACCCGCAGCGGCTGGTCGACGTCTACAACTCCTCGGCAGCGACGCTCAACCTGGTCCGCGCGTTCGTCACGGGTGGTTACGCCGACCTGCGCCAGGTGCACACCTGGAACACCGACTTCGTCCGCGAGTCGCCGATCGGCCAGCGCTACGAGCGGGTGGCCGCCGAGATCGAGCGGGCGCTGACGTTTATGCAGGCCATCGGAGCCGACCCCGACGAGTTCCACCGGGTCGACTTCCACACCTGCCACGAGGGACTGCTGCTCGACTACGAGCACGCGATGACCCGCATCGACTCACGCACCGAGACGCCGTACGACGTCTCCGCGCACTTCGTCTGGATCGGAGAGCGCACCCGCCAGCTCGACGGGGCTCACGTCGAGCTGTTCCGGCACATCCGCAACCCGATCGGCGTGAAGCTCGGGCCGAGCACCACCGCCGACGACGCGCTCGCGCTGGCCGCGCGGCTCAACCCCGACAACGAGCCGGGGCGGCTCACCTTCATCACCCGCTTCGGCGCCGGCAAGATCCGCGACGGCCTGCCCGACCTGGTCGAGAAGGTCACCGCCTCGGGGGTCGAGGTGGCGTGGGTCTGCGACCCGATGCACGGCAACACCTTCGAGGCGTCGTCCGGCTACAAGACCCGCCGCTTCGACGACGTCATCGAGGAGGTGCAGGGCTTCTTCGACGTGCACCGCTCACTCGGCACCTGGCCCGGCGGTGTCCACGTCGAGCTCACCGGCGACGACGTGACCGAGTGCGTCGGCGGCGGCGAGGAGCTCGCCGAGGTCGACCTGGGCTCGCGCTACGAGTCCGTCTGCGACCCGCGTCTCAACCGGGTCCAGTCGCTGGAGCTGGCCTTCCTGGTCGCGGAGATGCTGCGCACCGTCTGAACCGGATGCACCCTCTGGCCGTGCAACAGACATGACCGAAGCCACGATCGCCCGCAGGCTCCTCGCTCCCGCTGTCGCCGCCGCTGCCGCCGCGGCCCTGATCGTTCCGTACGGCGCCGCAGCTGCGCGGCCCGCCGCGCACTCCTCCGGCCACGCCACGGCCCGGGCCGCATCGGTGACCGTCACCAACATGGCCTTCAGCCCGGCGTCGGTCGGCACCACGCTCGGGGGCACGGTCACCTGGACCTACCCGGACTCGGTCGCGCACACGAGCACGTCGGACCAGGGTTTCTGGGACAGCGGCACCAAGTCCGGCGGCGCGACGTACAGCCACACGTTCACCTCGGCCGGCACCTTCGCCTACCACTGCTCGATCCACTCGATGATGCACGGGACCGTGAAGGTCCCGTTGACCTCGAGCGGCACGGCCGGCCAGGGCTACAGGCTCACCTGGGCCACCGCCAAGGGCAGCAACGGGATCTCGTACGACGTGCAGACCCGGCTCGGCAAGGGGAAGTGGGTCCCCTTGAAGACGGCCACCACAGGCACGCACGCGAAGTTCAACCCGGCCAAGGCCGGCAAGTACTCGGTGCGAGCCCGCACGGCGAAGGGTGGGTCGCGGTCCGGCTGGTCGACGACCGTTACAGTCACCATTTCGTGAGCCCTGAATCCAGCCCTGGACTCGTAGACCTCCGCTCCGACACGCTCAGCCGGCCGACCGAGGCGATGCGCGCCGCCATGGCGCGGGCCGAGGTCGGGGACGACGTCTACGGCGAGGACCCGACGGTGATCGCGCTCGAGGAGCGGGTCGCCGGGCTGTTCGGCCACGAGGCCGCGCTCTTCACGCCCACCGGGTCGATGGCCAACGTGCTGGCGGTCGGCTCGCTGGTCGCGCCCGGGCAGGAGGTGCTCTGCGAGTCGTCGGCGCACATCGCTCGCGCCGAGCTCGGCGCGCACGGCGCTATCGGCGGCATCACGATGCGCACCTGGACGCACCCGCGCGGCCGCCCGGACCTGCCCGCGATCCGGTCGATGTTCGCGCCCGACATGGGTCCGTTCTTCGTGCGGACCGCGGCGATCTCGGTGGAGAACACCCACAACTTCGCGGGTGGCGCGGTGCTGCCGCTCGACGAGCTCCAGGAGCTGCGGGCCTGGGCGACCGGCGTCGGTGCCGGCGTGCACCTCGACGGGGCCCGGATCTGGAACGCGCACGTGGCGACCGGCGTACCTCTCGTCGAGTACGGCGCGGTCGCGTCGGTCCTGTCGGTCTGCCTGTCCAAGGGTCTCGGCGCACCGGTCGGCTCGCTGATGATCGGCTCGCAGGACGCGATCGACGAGGCGCGGGTGCGCCGCAAGCGGATGGGCGGCGGGATGCGGCAGGTCGGCATCCTGGCCGCCGCCGGCCTGTACGCCCTCGACCACCACGTCGAGCGCCTGGCCGAGGATCACGCCCACGCGAAGCTGCTGGCGGAGGCGTGCGGCCTCGACCCGGCCACGGTCGACACCAACATCGTGGTGGTCGAGCGCAGCGATGCGGCGGCGTTCGTCGCCGCGGCGGCCGAGCAGGGCGTGCGGGTCGCGACCGTCGGCCCCACCGCAGTCCGGATGGTCACTCACCTCGACGTGTCCGAGGACGACGCCCAGGCCGCTGCGGCGGTGCTGCGGAGGATCTAGTGCTGAGTCACTGGGCCGGAGTCCCGACCATCGAGACCTCGCTGATCGCGGTGAAGTCGCGGGCCGCGTTGCCGTCGCCCGGTGGCGAGACCTTCACGATCTTCATGACCACCTTGCTGGTGACCACGTCAGCGACGTCGACCGGCTGCAGCTCGCGGGTCTCGGAGAGCTTCTGGCGGACCTTGCTGCCGTCGTCGAAGACCCAGATGACGGCTTCGATGCGGCGGTTGCCGAGGTACCAGTCGAAGCTGCGGCCCTTGCTGTCGGTCGACGTCTTGGCGTAGCCGTTGACGAGGCCCACCTGGTGCAGCTCGGTCGGGTCACGCAGGGTGAAGGTCAAGGACATGCCGGTGGCGTCGCCCGGCGCTCGCCACGCGGTGTCGGGGACGCCGTCGAGCATGTTGCTGGCGTCGTAGGACACCTGGTCGCCGTTGACGTCCTCGTTGGGCGGCGCGGTCTTCGGCGCCTTGGCCGAGGCGCGCCCGGCGACGTCGACGCCGTCCTTGGCGCTGGTGTCGGCCTGCGCGGACTGGGTGCTGCCGCCGTCGCCGGCAGTCGTTTGCGAGCTGTGGTCGCGGACCAGGAACCACCAGCCCGCCGTGACCAGCACCAGCGCCAACGCAGCCGCGAGGATCCAGAGCACCGGGCTGCGGCGCTCCTCGTCGTAGACGTAGTCGTACGGCGCGTACGCCGGCTCGGCCGGCCACTCCTCCGGGGCGAGGACCGCCGGCTCCGGGGGCGGCTCGGGACTGGTCGTGGTGAGCGGACCGTACGGCGCGTAGCTCTCGACCTCGTCCGCGAACAGCGGGTAGCGCGGCGGCGGGGGCGGGGCCACCGCGGCCGGCGGGGTGCGCGGGTCGGACAATGCCTGGGACGACCTGCGCTCGGCGGTGTCGTGGCGCCAGTCGTCGACCGGCGCGCTTGCGGAGATGCCTTCCGGGGTCGAGGAGTCCACGGGTGCGCCGCAGTTCGTGCAGAACCGGCCCACGCCGAGCTGGTGGCCGCAGGACCTGCAGCTGCTCATGCGTCACCTCCTCTTCCGGCGAATCGTAACCACGCGGAGAGATAGTCGCAGGTCAGGAGGTCCGGATGAGAGACGAGGCATCGACCCGGCCGACCGCCGGGGGCAGTCGCCGTACGGCGGTCGCCAGCTCGCGCAGCTCCTTGCCGTCCAGTGCCTGGGGTCCGTCGCACAGCGCCAGCTCCGGGTGTGGGTGCACGTCGACGAGCACGCCGTCCGCGCCGACCGCTATGGACGCGCGGGCCAGCGGCACCACGAGGTCCTTGCGGCCGGCGGAGTGACTCGGGTCGACCACCACCGGCAGGTGGCTCATCGCCTGGACCGCCGGGACCGCGGAGAGGTCGAGGGTGTTGCGGTAGGCCGTCTCGAAGGTCCGGATGCCGCGCTCGCACAGGACGATGTCGAGGTTGCCGCGCTGCGCGACGTACTCCGCGGCCATGAGCCACTCCTGGACGGTGGCGTTCATGCCGCGCTTGAGGAGCACCGGCTTCCCGGACGTGCCGACCGCCTGGAGCAGCCCGACGTTGGCCATGTTGCGGGTGCCGACCTGCAGCATGTCGGCGTAGTCGGCGACGAGTGCGACGTCCCGGGCGTCGACCACCTCGGTGACCACGGGCAGCCCGGTGGCCACGCCGACGTCGGCGAGGATCTCGAGCCCTTCGAGGCCGAGCCCCTGGAAGGCGTACGGCGACGTGCGGGGCTTGAAGGCGTCGCCGTGCAGCAGGGTGGCGCCCGCGCCCTTGGCCATCTGGGCGGCCTCGAGGGTCTGGTCCCGGCTCTCGACTGCGCACGGGCCGGCGATGAACGTGAACGTCTCCGGTCCGATCGGCACCTGGCGGCTCGACCCGACCCAGACCGTCGAGCGGTCGGGATGGTGCTGGCGGCTGACCAGCTTGTAGGGGTCGGAGATGCGGTGCACGTCCGCGACGCCCCTGAGCGTGCGCAGGTTGAGGTGGTGGAAGGAGTCGATGTCACCGACCAGGCCGATGATCGTGCGGACCAGCCCCTTGGAGACGAACGCCTCCCCGCCGACGGCTTCGACGCGAGCGACGACGGCGGCGATGTCCTCGTCGGTCGCGTCGGGCGACATGACCACGACCATGGCCGCGAATCTAGGTCCGCCCGTGGTCTCGACTGCGGCGGAACTCAGAGTGCGGACAAGAGTGACGCAATCGTGACGCGGACGCACGGTCAGACGGTGAGGTGCTGGACCTCGCCCTCGACCCGCCGGCGCGGCCCGATCTCGACCACGAGCATCGCGGCCAGCACCATCGCGCCACCGCAGAACATCCGCAGGCCGACGTCCTCGCCGCCGAGGAGCACCGCGAAGAACGCCGCGAACACCGGCTCCATGCTCATGATGATCGCGGTGCGGGTGGGGGAGAGCTGCGACTGCGCCCAGGTCTGGGCGACCAGCCCGAGCGCTCCGGCGACGAGCGCCATGTAGACGACGGCCGCCCAGTCCCGGCCCCGGTCCGGGAGCACGACGCCGTCCGGTGCCGTCGCGACCAGGCAGATCGCGGCGATGACGAGCAGCTGCACGACCGACATGCCCAGGGCGTCGCGGGCGGTGGACCAGGCGCCGAGGGCGACGATGTGGAGCGCGTAGAGCATCGCGGCGACGAAGGTGAGCGCCTCGCCGTACCCGACGGAGAACCCGTCGAGGGTCAGCACCCCGAGCCCGACGGTCGCCAGCGCGACCGCGGCCCAGGTCGTGCCGGTGATCCTCGTCCGCAGCAGGGCCGAGGCCAGCAGGGGAGTGCAGACGACGTACATGCCGGTGATGAAGCCGGACACGCTGGCCGAGGTGTGCGCCAGCCCGGCGGTCTGGAGGATCTGGGCGACGCCGTAGATGGCGCCGACGACCACCGCCCGCCGGAGGCTTTCGCGCGGCAGTCCGAGGACCGATCGATGCGCCAGAAGCAGCATCACCAGCCCGGCGATGGTGAACCGGACCGCCAGGAAGTCGAGCGTCGGCACCCTGTCCAGCAGGTCCTTGATGAGGAAGAAGGTGCTGCCCCAGCTCGCGGTGGTCAGGAGCAGCGCACCGGTAGCCAGCAGCGCGCTGCGCCGGGTGGTCATGGGCGCAGTCTCTTAGACGAGGTAGATGATGACCGTCGAGCCCTTGGGCAGGGCGGTGCCGGCGACGGGGTCCATGGAGAAGACGTAGCCCAGGCCGATGTAGCCGGAAGACTCCTGGACGTCGACGACGAAGCCCGCGTCCTGGAGAGTGGCGGTGGCGTCGTCGACGCCGTACGCGACCACATCCGGCACAGCGACCAGCTCCGGGCCGAGGGAGACGAGCAGGCTGACCGTGTCGCCCTTGAAGAGGGCGCCGTCCTTCGGGTCCTGGGAGATGACGATGCCCTCGGAGACACTGTCGGAGTACTGGTGCGAGACGTCGACCTTCAGCCCGCGCTGCTGCAGCGCCTGCTCCGCCTCGTCGACGCTCTTGCCGGCCCAGCTGCCGACCGGGATCGGGCGACGGCCCTTGGACACCACGAGGTCGACGATGGTGCCGAACCGGAGCGTGGTGCCGCCCTTCGGGTCGGAGGCGACGACGATGCCCTTGGGCACCGTCTCGGAGTACGCAGCGGTGGCCTTGCCGAAGGCCATGTTCGCGTTGAGGATCCGGTCCTGCGCCTCGTCGACGGTGATACCGGTCAGCTTCGGGAGCTGCGCGACCGCGCGGCCCAGCGAGACCGAGATCGTCACGTCGG
>JAWWPK010000219.1:0-18641 GCA_033854925.1 Nocardioidaceae bacterium
CGCCACGGGGCGTCCGGACGACCGCCTCGACCGCGACGAACACCGTGAACAGAGCCAGAGTCAGCCCGACCCTCGTCACGAAGAACGCGCCACCGGGATCCTTGATCGGGATGCCGACGGTCCACGAGCGCGCCAGTGCCACAGCCGCGAAGCAGCCGGTCACGATCCAGACCCGGAGGATGGTCACAGAGCACCGTCCGCGCGCCAACCTGAATCGGACCTGAACACGCCCGCTCGCCACCTCTTCAGGTCGGAGTCAGGTTCGTCGCACGACTCTGCACTCGTGACGCTCGATCTCGCACCACCCCCAGCGGTCGAGCCGTCAACGGGCGCCGCAACCGGGCGGGGGCGTACGGTCGGCCTCGTGCGGCTGGCAACGTACGGCGTCGGCGTCATGGCTGGAGCCTTCCTGCTGGTGGCGCTGTTGCCAATTGCTTCGGGTGCGCCCTGGCGTGAGATCGCGACCGCGATCGCCGCGATCCCGGTGGGCGCGCTGGTGGCCCTGGTCGCACTCTGGGCCGTCGGCCTGCTGGCCCACACCTTCACTCTCGTGGCGGCGCTCCCCGGGCTGACCCATCGCCGAGCACTGCTCCTGAGCCTCACCGGCAGCGCCGTCGCCAACGTTTTGCCGCTCGGCGGAGCCGCGGGAGTCGCCCTGAACTACCGGATGACGCGCAGGTGGGGGTTCACGCCGGCCCGGTTCGCGTCGTACACCGTCGTCACGAACCTCTGGGACGTGCTGGCCAAGCTGATGTTGCCAATCCTGGTCGCCCCCCTTCTCCTGATCGGACTCCCCGTCGGTGCGGGACTCGCGCACGTCATCACGGCGGCCGTGGTCGCCCTGCCGCTCGTGGGCGGAGCGGCCGCCGTCCTGATCGGCCACCCGCGCGCGGTGCCTCGCCTCGGAGCGCGGGTGGAGCGCGTCCGGACCCTCGTGGCGGAGGTCGTGGCCACCGCCTGGCGACGACTCAGCCTGGGGATGGTCGTCTACATGGCGCTGCTGTTCGCGCTGCTGGCTGCGAGCCTCCACGTCAGCGGCGCCGGCGTTCCGCTGAGCGTGGTGCTGCTCGCCTTCTGCGCAGAGCGGCTCACGACGCTGGTCGGCCTCACCCCGGGCGGACTCGGACTGGTGGAGGTCGGTCTGGCAGGGGCGCTGATGCTGGCGCCGGGCGCAGATGCGGCCGGCGTGGCGGCGGGGGCCTTGCTCTACCGGGCGATCACCTTCGGCCTGGAGATCCCGGTCGGTGGCCTGCTGCTCGCGGGCTGGACCTGGCGGCAGCGAGCGACCGCATGAGGATCCTGCACGTCACGGACAGCTACCTCCCGACTCTCGGTGGCATCGAGCTGCACATCCGGGACCTGGCGGCCCGGCAGCGTGCGGCCGGTCACCACGTGACCATCGCCACCAGGACCCCGTCGGATGCGAGTGTCGAGCCGGCCGAGACCATCGAAGACGTACGCCGCATCGACGGCAGCCAGCGTTCGTGGCTGGCGGACGCGAGTCCGGACGTCGTCCAGGCCCACGTGTCCATCATCTCTCCGTTCGCGCTGGCCACGGCCCGCCGCGCCGCGCTGCGCGGGATCCCGACCGTGATCACGGTGCACTCGCTCTGGACCCATGTCGGGCGGCTCCCGGAGCTGGCCCGCGACCTCTGGGGGATGCGGCGCTGGAACGTCACCTGGACCGCCGTGAGCGAGCGAGCGGCCCAGCCGGTTCGTGACGTGCTCAGGATCCCGGTCTCCGTCATTCCCAACGCAGTGGACCTGGCTGAGTGGGCCGCGTTCGACGACCTGCCCGCGGTCGAGCCGCCCCACGTGCTCAGTGTCATGCGGCTGACCAGCGTCAAGCGGGCGCTGCCGCTCGTGCGAACGTTGCGGCGCGTGGCCCGGCACGCGGAGTTCACGGCGACCATCGTCGGCGACGGCCCCGAGCGAGGGGCCATGGAGCGATACCTGCGCCGCCACGCGCTGACCGACCAGGTCCGGTTGACGGGTGCTCTCGACCGCCAGGAGATTCGGCGGCTCCTCGAGCAGACCTCCATCTTCATGGCCCCGGCACACCGGGAGTCGTTCGGCATCGCTGCCCTGGAGGCGCGCGCCAGTGGCGTGCCGGTGATCGGCAGCTCCCGGTCGGGAGTGGCGACCTTCATCGAGCACGGACGCGACGGGCTGCTCGGCGCCGATGACGGCGAGCTCGGCGTCCACCTGCTGTCGCTCCTCCGTGACTCCGCCCTCCGCGAGCGCATGACCTGGCACAACCGGCTGATGCCTCCGGCGTACGGATGGGACACGGCTCTCGAGCGCCACGAACGGGTCTACCTCGCCGCGGCCGCTGCCCACGAGCGTCGACGGTCCCTGGGCACGAACGCCCGCGGGGTGCTGGTCGGATGAGCAGGAGCGGCCCGTTCACCGTGGTCTCGTTCCATGCTCACCCCGACGACGAGGCCCTGCTGACCTCGGGAACCCTGGCCGGCGTGGCCGCCCAGGGGCATCGCGTCGTGATCGTGGTGGCCACGTCCGGCGAGTCCGGACTGGCGGACGGCGACCCCGTGGCGGAGGAGCTGGGTCCGCGCAGGGAGCAGGAGCTGGCCACGTCCGCCGCGGCCATCGGCGCTGCGCGGGTGGTGTTCCTGCGGCACCCCGACTCGGGCCTGGCGCCGGGGCAACGCGTGCGGGACGGCCGGGCGGCGTTCGCTGACCTGGACCCGCACGTGGTCGCCTACGAGCTCGCGGCCCTGCTCCGTGACGAGCGTGCTGAGGTGCTGACGACCTACGACGCGGCGGGCGGCTACGGTCACCCGGACCACGTCCAGGTGCACCAGGTCGGGCTGCTGGCGGCCCGGATGGCGGAGACCCCGGTGGTCCTCGAGGCGACCGTCGACCGGGAGCTGCTGCTCCGCGCGACGAGGTTGCTGCAGCGAGCGTCGGCGGTCTTGCCAGTGCCGCACCTCCCGGACCTGCGGACCGCCTTCACGCCGCACCAGGAGCTGACCCACCGGATCGATGTCCGCCCCTACCTCGACCTGAAGCTGGCGGCGCTGCGTGCACATGCCAGCCAGGCCGGTAGCGACGAGGGCGTGCGCACCATTGCCTTGCTCTTGCGGCTGCCGCGACCGCTGCGACAGCGAGTCCTCGGAACGGAGTGGTTCCGGGAGGTCGGCAGGACGCCGGGCGCGGTGCCCCTGGACGACGTCTTCGCAACGCTCCGGTCAGGCTCTGGCGATCCAGCGAATGAGCGGCGGTGACGAGCAGGCCAGAAGGACGACGACCGTCAGGCCGGCCGCCGGGTGGTGGCCGACACCTACGGTCACCAGCACCAGACCTGCGATGCCCAACGCGCCCGCGGCGTACTGGCGCCTGCCCTTCGCGCTCGACGCGGGCGCCCGGACGCAGACGACCCCCCCGACCGCACCGAGTCCGGCGGCCATGCCCAGCAACGGCACCAGCGGGGACTGCAGGATGGCGACGGTGATCCACACGGCAGCCGCAACCAGGGCCGCCGTCGTCCACCAGCGGGTGTAGCGGGAGGCGGTGCCGGGGCCGGACCTCGGACGTTGCCGGGGTGCGATCCGGGTGTCCATGCTCCGCATGGTAAGTGCGGGATTCTGATCGAATCCTGACGAGCAGGAGGACCCCTCAGGCGTGGTCCCGGGCGACGTTGACGTACGGCGACCTGCCGAGGACACGGGTCACGATCACGCCACAGATCGTCATGGCGAGCGCGATGCCGGCCAGCACGACGAGCTGGAACTGGGCGGCCTCGCCCGGGCTGGCGCCACCGAAGAGAGCTCCGACGAACGCGCCGGGGAGTGTCACCAGGCCGGTGGACCGGGTCTGGTCGAGGTTGGGCAGCAGCGACTCGCGGACCGCCTCCTGGCCGATCGCGAGGTGGGCCTCGGCCGGGGTGGCACCCAGGGCGAGCCACCCCTCGACCTCGTCGCGCCGCTGCCGGGCGGCTCGCAGGAAGTTGCGTCCCGACAGGGTGGCAGCACTCATCGCGTTGCCGATGACGATTCCGGCCGTCGCCACGACGTAGCGCACCTGCAGGTCGACGAGGCCCAGCGCGAAGATCAGCAGCAGCGACACTGCGGCTCCCGACACCACGCCGAGGACGGCGGCGCGACGACCGTGCCAGAGCTCACGCAGTCTTCCGGAGGCCGTCCACGTGGCCGTGGTGACCATGAGCGCCAGGAACGCGACCACCGTCCACTCGACGGTGAGGATGCCGCGCAGGAGCAGTGCCACCACGCTCAGCTGGACGGTCGCCCGCGTCAGGGACCACAGCGGCGTCCAGCCCAGGCCAATGCCCGAGAGCCGGGCCAGGCCGATCGTCGCCGCCACCAGGACGAGCAGCCCGACACCGAACCAGAGGTGATCGGCTATCCAGGACACGCGCTGACGCTACTTGCCGCCGGGCTCGGGCCATCGAGTACAGGGTCGCGGCCGTCGTGGATTAGGGTAGCCTCAACTAACTCGCAACTTGGCAAGGACCTTCCGTGCGTCTGGCACCGACCACCCTCCTCGGCTTCATCGCCGGCGTCACCATCCTGGCGGGGCTGCCCTTGGGCAGGCTCCGCAACACCGCGCCCGCGCTGCGCCTGGTGCTCAATGGCGTAGCGGTCGGGATCCTGGTGTTTCTCGTCTGGGACGTGCTCTCGGCCGCCTGGGAGCCGATCGACGTCGCCCTCGGCTCCCTGCATGAAGGAGACGGCGGTCTCGGCACAGCCCTCGGCTATGGGCTGATCGCCGCCGCAGGCATCAGTCTGGGTCTGCTCCCCCTGGTCGCCTACGAGCTCTGGATGGGCCGACCGGCCACGCGCTCGCCGGCCCGACCCCACGGCCCCGGAGCAATGACGGTCGGTGAGCTGGACAGGCGTCGAGGTCTGTCCCACTGGTCACCCGCGCGTCGGCTGGCCCTTCTCATCGCGGTCGGGATAGGGCTCCACAACTTCGCCGAGGGCCTGGCGATCGGGCAGTCCGCGGCCGCTGACGAGATCGGTCTGGCGCTGATGCTCGTCATCGGGTTCGGCCTGCACAACGCCACCGAGGGTTTCGGCATCGTGGCTCCTCTGGCCGCCGAGGCCGAGGACCAGTCCGCCAAGCCGAGCTGGAGGTTCCTCTTGACGCTGGGCGCGATCGGCGGTTCCCCCACCGTCGTCGGCACGGTCCTCGGTCACGGGTTCACGAGCGAACCTGTCAGCGTGGCGTTCCTGACCCTGGCCGCCGGTTCCCTGATCTACGTCATCATCCAGCTCATCGCGGTCGCCGCGAAGGCCAGGCGCACCGACCTGTTGGCGTACGGCGTCCTGGTGGGCTTGCTGGCCGGCTTCGTCACCGACGCGATCGTGACCGCTGCCGGGGTCTGACCAGTGGCGGTGACCACTAGCTCAGCTGGTGACGTCCTTGCCCGCGAAACGTGCCCACGCCGCAAGGAAGAAGACGACTGCGTAGGCCGTCGCGACGTACAGCCCTTGGCCGATGCCGCCCCACGCGACCGGATCCCTCAGCAGGTCGCCGAAGGCCATCCAGTGGTGGGTGATCAGGTAGGGGTGCAGCCACGACACCTGGGGAATCGCGTCGAGGATGAGGCTTGACGCGCTGAAGAAGACGGTGGCGATGGTCGCCGCGATGGGTTGCTCGGTGAGCGTCGAGATGAACAGCCCGACGGCGCCGAGCGAGGCCAGGCAGAGCGAGATGTACGTCGACACACCCAGCACCCGGACGAATCCGTCCGCGAACGAGACCTGCGTGCCCGACAGCGTCGTCAGGTCGCCTCCGCCGAACAGCACGAGGCCGACGACCATCCCGGTCAAGGTCACCGTGAGCGTCGCCACGAATGCGAAGACGACCAGGGCTGCGTACTTGACCGAGAGGAGGCGAAGCCGGGCCACCGGCACGGTGAGCAGGTAGCGGAGCGTCCCGACGTTCGCCTCGCCGGCGATCGAGTCGCCCGCGATCACGGAGATCGCCAGCGGCAGGAACAGGCCGAGCTCGATCGTCAGCGCGGACAGCGCGACGAACAGGCCGTTCTCCGTGATGGACCTGAAGAAGTCGGGTGCATCGTCGCCGGGCTGCGAGGCCGTGCTCTTGACCGCGATGGCGATGAGGATGGGCACCAGCGCGAGGACGAGCAGGCCGATCTGGTTGCGCCGGCGCCGGAAGACCAGCCGCAGCTCGGAGCGCAGGAACCGCGACGAGGGTCGACGGACCTGACGGAGGCCCGAGACCCGGGTCGCCTCAGCCGCTGACATCGAATCCCTCCCCGGTCAGCGCGACGAAGATGTCTTCGAGGCGCGGTGCTTCGACGACGTACCCGGTGACGGACAGCCCCTCGTGGACACAAGCGGCCACCACCTTCTCGGGAGCGACGGAGCCGAGGCGTCCGACCGCGCGGCCCGGCTCGAGGTGGACGTTGGTGAGTCCCAGCTCCCGCATGATCCGGGCCGCCTCCTCGGGCTGGTCGGTCTCGACGCGCGCCTCCGTCTCGTGGACCCCGCGGACGTCGGCGGCAGTGCCCTGGGCGAGGAGCCGGCCCGCGTGCATGATGCCTATGTGAGTGCACACCTGCTCCACCTCGGAGAGGAGATGGCTGGAGACGAGCACCGTCGCACCGTCGTCGGCCAGCGAACCGATGAGTGAGCGGACCTCCCGGGTGCCCTGGGGGTCGAGGCCGTTGGTCGGTTCGTCGAGGACCATGAGGTCCTTCGGCGTGAGCAACGCCGCCGCGATCGCGAGTCGTTGGCGCATGCCGAGGGAGTACGCGCGAAACCTCTTGCCGGCGGCCGGGCCGAGTCCGACCCGTTCCAGCGCGGTGTCGACGCGGTGTCCGGTGGTGGCCGGATCCGCAGTGCGGTCGGCGGCATCGAGGCGAACCAGGTTCGCGCGCCCCGACAGATAGGGGTGGAAGGCCGGGCCCTCGACCAGTGATCCGACCCGCGGCAGGGCATCCACCACACGTTCGGGCACCCGGCAACCGAGCAGCTCGATCTCACCGGCACTGGGGCGGACGAGCCCCAGGATCATCCGGATCGTCGTGGTCTTCCCGGACCCGTTCGGGCCAAGGAAGCCGTAGACCGCGCCGGCCGGCACCTCGAGGTCGATGCCGGCCACGGCCTGGTGGGAGCCGAAAGCCTTGGTCAGCCCCCGGGTGCGGACCGCGGGCGCGGCGTCCGGTGACGTCATCCGGCCGAGAGTGCTGCATAAAGGGCGTCGGGATCGACGGCTCCCGCAACCACCCGGCCGTCGTCGGTCAGGAGTACTGAGAACAGAGTCCCCTTGAGCAGGTGACCTGATCCCCAGGTGCCCGACACCGTCGGGAGGTTCTTGACCACGCTGTCGAGGCTGCCCAGCGGCGTCGTGGGCTTGCCGCCCGCGGTCTGGTCGGTGGGCAGGGTGGCCACGACGACGGCGGTCCAACCCTCACCGACGACCGTGGGCTTCGTGCCCGTGCCCAGGTCGCTCGGCGCTCCTGGTGTGGTGCTGTCGTTGGGGTCCGAGCCCTGAGCGTGGTCGCCGGAGGTCCCGAGTCCCTCGCTGACCGTGGCGCCGGGGGGCGGGTTGAAGGAGAACACCGAGTCAGAGGGGGTGTGCGGGTTGAACGAGGTGAAGCCGACCTCGAACGCGGGCGTGCTGCTGCCGCGCGGGAAGACCTGCACCCGGGTGGGGATGTGGGTGGCGCCGTCGATGGCGATCTTGACCGTCCCGATCAGGGTCGAGGAGTCCTTGGGCTCGAGCACCAGCTGGTACGCCGGGCGGCCGGCCACGACCGCGGTCGGGTCGGTGGTGACGCTCGTGGTGGGCGTGATCGCCTGCAGGGCCAGGTCGGCCGCCTGCTGCGGTGTCGTCGGTGCATCCGTGCCGGTGGCATCCGCCGGGTCCGGGGTGTCCGCGGACGCAGGGATGGTGACGTGCTTGGCGGTGTTGGAGCCGCTCGACCAGAGCCACACGTCGGAGCCGTTGCGGATCAGGTCGGACTCGCCGAGGTCGCCGAGCAGCGCGAGCCGTGCCTTGGTGGGTCCGGCGTACCAGAGTCGCAGCGTGTGCGACCCCGACACGAGCGAGGTGAAGTCGGAGCTGGAACCGCCCCCGATGTTCGGGAGGGCAGGCAGGCCGAGGTCGGAGGTCTGGACGACGGTGCCTGAGAGGCCGTCGACCTTGGCCTTCTGCACGTCCACCAGGAGCTGGGAGGCGCTGCGCGGTGCGAGCGAGTCTCGGGCGCTGGCACTGAGGGAGGCGATCGTGGCGCCGGTGGTGCCGAGCAGCAGGGCAGCGATCAGCGGCACCAACCAGCGGAGCATGGGGCGGCGAGCGAGGACGGTCATGTCGTCCATGGTGCGTCGGTGGTGCTGTGAACTCGCTGAGAACCTGTGGGCGGGGTCAGGTCCGACTGTCAGGATGACGAGGTGCGGCTGCTCGTGGTGGAGGACGAGGTTCGCCTCGCTCACGCGCTCCGCCGCGGCCTGAACGCCGACGGCTACACCGTCGACATCGCGCACACCGGCCCGGCCGGGCTGGGTGCCGCCCGCGACGGGCAGTACGACGCCGTACTGCTCGACGTGATGCTGCCGGGCATGTCGGGGTACGACGTGGTCCGCACCCTGCGGTCCGAGCAGAACTGGGTGCCCGTGCTGATGGTCTCGGCCAAGGACGGTCCGCACGACCAGGCCGACGGGCTCGACTGCGGTGCCGACGACTACCTGGTGAAGCCCCTCTCCTACGTCGTCGTGCTGGCGCACCTTCGCGCCCTGCTCCGCAGGCCGCGCGGCGCACGGCCCGTCGTGCTCAGCCACGGCGACGTGCGCCTCGATCCTGCGACCCATGAGGTCACGCTGGGCGATGCTCCTGTGCGCCTGAGCCCGCGGGAGTACCTCCTTCTCGAGTACTTCCTGCGCCACCCGGACCGCGTCCTCTCCAAGCTGGAGCTGCTGGACCGGGTGTGGGACCACGGCGGCGCGGGGGACCCCAACACCGTCGAGGTGTACGTCGGGTACCTGCGCCGCAAGCTGGGCACGGACCTGGTGCGCACGGTCAGGGGTGCCGGCTACCGCTTGGGCGACCCGGCCATCTCATGAGCCGGTCGCCGTGAACGGCCCCTGGCAGCGTTGGTCTCTGCGGACCCGCCTGATGGCGATCGGGCTGCTGGGCCTCGCGACCGCCTTGGCTGTCGGGAGCGTGGCCCTGGCGGCGGCGTTGCACGTTGCCGCCGAGCGCCGGGTCGAGCAGAGTGCGTCGGCCACGACCGCCGAGGTGATCGCCCTGATAGAGGCCGGGCACCTCCCGGGCACCCTCGCTGCGTCGGGCCTCGAGATCGTGCAGGTCCTCGATGAGGAGGGCAGGGTGGTGAGCGCGTCGCAGAACGCCGACCGGCTCACCGCGCTGCTTCGCCCCGACGAGGTGGCTCGGGCGCTGCGGGGTCCGGTGCACGTGCCGGGGTCGCGGGTGGCGATCGACTCGGAGCTCCAGGTCTGGGCGCAGCGGGTGTCGGCGGGCGGTCAGCGATTCACGGTGGTGGTGGCCGAGCCGGACGAGGAGCTGGTGTCCAGCGACGCCCTGCTCCGCCGAGTCCTGCTGATCGGGTTTCCGCTGCTGCTCCTGGTGCTGGGCTTGATCGCCTGGCGGGTTATCGGCGCGGCGATGCGTCCGGTCGAGGAGCTGCGCTCCGCCGCGGAGCGGATCTCCGGTTCCGGGCGCGGTGACCGGCTGCCGGTGCCGCCCTCGGACGACGAGGTGCACGCCCTCGCCGTGACCTTGAACTCGATGCTGGACCGGCTGGACCGGGCACGGGAACGCGAGACCTCGTTCGTCGGGGACGCGGCCCACGAGCTGCGCAGCCCACTCGCCTCGATGCGGATGCAGATCGACGTGGCGCGCCGGTTGGGGGAGGGAGGTCCCTTGGCCGATGAGCTGCACGAGGACGTCACCAGGCTCGACGCGCTCGTGGACGACCTTCTCACCCTGGCTCGGCTGGATGCCGGTGCGAACGACGGACGGCCGGCGCGGGCTCACCGGGTGCCGGTCCGTCCCGTCCTCGAGCGGGTGGCCGCGACCTGGACGTCCGCACGCACCCGCGTCCGGGTGTTGGACGGGGGCCCAGCGGCCGTGACCTTGGGAGAGGGGGAGCTGGACCGCATCCTCGGCAACCTCGTCGGCAACGCCGCACGCCATGCCCGCGAGGTCGACCTGTCCGCATCGCAGAAGGAGGGTCGAGTCGTCATCACGGTGACGGACGACGGCCCGGGCATCCCCGCCGCCGACCGGGAGCGTGTCTTCGAGCGGTTCACCCGTCTGGACGAGGCGCGTGATCGCGACTCAGGGGGAGCCGGGCTCGGACTGCCCATCGTGAAGGAGCTGGTGCTTGCCCGTGGGGGCGAGGTCAGGCTGGGAGACGTGCCCGGCGGTGGTCTGCGGGTCGAGGTGGAGCTGCCGATGGCGGACGGTCCTATGCCGGCACCAGGAGCGTGAACCGGGTGCCGGCCTCGTCGCTGGCAAGCAGGAGTCGCCCTCCCTGGGACTCGGCGAGCGAGCGAGCCATGGCCAGCCCGAGCGGTGCCGGGCTGACTCCCGGCGCCGGCCAGGTGACCTCCTGGGACCCGCGGTCGGCGACGTCGATGGCGACGCCGCCGCCGCTCTCTCGGGCAGTGACTGTCACGGCCCCCTCGCCATGGCGCCAGGCGTTGTCGACCAACACCTGCAGGATCTGCCGGACCGCGACGGCCGATGCGGCGGCGAGCGGCGGGTCGTCGACGACCAGGCGCAGCGGCCTGTCCGCGGACGCGAACGTTCCTTGCCAGGTGGCGACCAGGTCGGCAAGGAGGGGTTCCACCGAGAACGGCTCGGGCGGTTCAGCCGAGCGACGTGCCAGGGCCAGGACCTCCTCCACTGTCTGAGTGAGGCCCTCCGCGGTGCTGAGCGCCTCCCGTGCCGCGGCGTCCAGGCCGTCGGGCTCGCCGGCCAGGCCGGCCTCCAGCTCGAGGCGGAGTCGGGTCAGGGGCGTTCGGAGCTGGTGGGAGGCCTGGCCGGCGAAGGCACGCTCCCGCTCGATCTGTTCCGACAACCTGGTCGCGGTCGCCGTCAGCGCAGCGCCGGTGCGGTCGATCTCGGACACCCCGCTGACGGGGAGGCGCACGGAGAAGTCTCCGGCCCCGAGGTCGGTGGCCGCGTCTGCGAGGACGCGCATCGGCCCGGACAGCCGGCGAGCCTGCCAGTAGGCCAGCAGCCCTGCGCCCAGCAACGCGACGAGTGCCAGCGCGGCCAGCCCGAGGAGCTGACGGGTGACGGTGGCGCGCACCGCCGACCGCGACGACGCGGTTCGCACCACGCCGATGACGGACTCGTCGGCGCTGACCGGGACAGCCTCGAGGTAGGCGCTGTCGCTGGACTCCTCACTGATCGTCCCGGCAAGCGCAGGCCGCAGCCCTGGCTCGAGCGTGGCCGGGCCGTGACCGGTGACACGTCCGCCGGACACGTCGTAGAGCCCGATGTCGACCGAGCTCGATTCGGGCAGCTCGACGGCGTCGCCGTGAGTGAACGTCGGGGAGACGGTGCCGGCCGCCTGCAACGCGGACCGCTCCAGCTCGCTCCGTGCCTGGGTCACCGCATTGCCGTGGATCGCGAACCCCAGGGGCGCGCCGAGCAGGACCACCGCCAGCCCCACGGCGGACAGGGCCACGGTCATGATCCGGCGGCGCACATGGTCAGCGTCCCACCGACCGGAGGCCTACGGCCGCTGTTGCAGGCAGTTCTCACCTGACGCTTACCTAGCGCTGGCTCGGCACTGTCCAAGAGGTTCCTAACGTCGTAGACATGCGATCCGTCCTCCCCGCAGGCACTGCCGTCCTTGCCGCTCTGGCCGCTCTGACCGTCGGGTGCAGCTCGTCGACCAACAACCCGGGCGCGGCCGGCTCCGGCCCGAGCGCGTCCGCCACCACGCCGACAGCAGTCACGGGTGCGTCCACTGGAAGCCCATCCGCCGCGCCGTCCCAGCAGCAGACCGACACCGGCACGCCGGCGCCGCCAGCTGCCACGGAGTTCAACCCGCCCGGCGACATCCCTGACAACGCGGTCTACGTCGACCACACCGCGCCCGGCTCGCACGTGCACTTCACCGTGCCCGAGGGCTGGGCCCAGACGACGAACGGGGCCGTCACGACCTTCACCGACAAGTACAACAGCATCGGCATCGAAGTAAGACCGCGCGCCGCTGCGCCCACCGAGGCCAGCGCCAAGGCCGAGGACGTGCCAGAGCTCCAGGGCACCGTCGCGAAGTTCGAGCTGCAACGCATCGACACTGTCCAGCGCCAGCACGGCTCGGCGATCCACATCACCTTCCTCATGGACTCGGCTCCGAACCCGGTCACCGACAAGGTGGTGCGCGACACCGTCGAGCGGTTCGAGTTCTGGCACAACGGTGAAGAGGCGATCCTGACGCTCTCCGGTCCCCAGAACGCCGACAACGTCGACCCCTGGCAGATCGTCAGCGACTCGTTGGAGTGGAAGTGAGCGATCCGGTCCTGCGCGCCGAGAACGTGTACCGGTTCTACCGAGCGGGTGACGAGGAGACGCTGGCAGTCCGCGGCGCCTCACTCGAGCTGTCCGCCGGCGAGGTCGTCGCACTCTCCGGACCGTCCGGAAGCGGGAAGTCCACCCTGCTGGCCTGTCTTGCGGGCACCGACGAGCCGTCCGGCGGGACCGTCTGGGTGTCCGGCGCGCGGATGAGTGGCCGGAGCGAGGCTGCGCGTTCGGCACTGCGAGCTCGCCACATCGGCACCATGGCCCAGTCCGGCAACCTGTTGCTGCACCTCACGCTGCTCGACAACCTGCGCCTGGCCCGGCGGATCGGAGGTCGCCGCGGCGACGGTGGCCAGCTGCTCGAGGACCTCGGGATCGCGCACCGCGCGAAGGCCTGGCCGCAGCAGCTCTCGGGAGGCGAGCTCGCCCGTGCCTCGCTCGCGGTGGCCCTGGCCAACGACCCGGCCGTCCTGCTGGCCGACGAGCCGACCGGTGAGCTGGACGAGGCTACCGAGCACCGGTTGCTCACCTTGGTCCGGAGCCGCGCGGAAGCCGGCTGCGCCATCCTGGTCGCCAGCCACAGCGCGGCGGTTCGTCGCCTGGCCGACCGGACCCTCGTCCTCAACGACGGGCAGCTGGTCGCGTGACCACCGTCGCCCAGGACCACGTTCTCGTCCGGTGCGACCAGGCGTCCCGGACCTTCGGTCACGGTCCCCTGGCGGTCGTCGCGGTGCACGCAGTCACGTGCGCGGTAGCGGCGTCGAGCCGGATCGCGCTCGTCGGACCGTCGGGCTCGGGCAAGTCGACCCTCGTGCAGCTGATGGCCGGGTTGGACCGGCCGACGTCGGGCAGCGTGTCCTGGCCCGCCTGGGAGTCGGGCCCTCTGCACGACCCGTCCCGGGCCGGGGTGGTCTTCCAGGGGCTCAGCCTGATCCCATCGCTCAGTGCGGCCGAGAACGCGGCGTTTCCGCTGCTGCTTCGCGGTGTCGGATACGAGGAGGCCATGACCACGGCCAGGGCGTCGCTCGACCTGCTCGGCATCGGTGCCCTGGCCGGGAAGGTGCCCGACGAGCTCTCAGGCGGTCAGGCTCAGCGGGTCGCCGTGGCGCGGGTGGTCACGAGCCGACCCCAGCTGATCCTGGCCGATGAGCCCACCGGGCAGCTCGACCGAAGCGCGGGTGACCGCGTGGTCGACGTGCTGCTCGAAGCCGCGAACCATCTGGGCGCCGGACTGGTCATCGCCACCCACGACCCTGCCGTCGCCAGCCGTCTCGACGTGACGTGGCGGATGCACGACGCTGAATTGGCGACGGCCGCATGATCTGGCTCTGGCTGCGCGGCCTGGTCCGCAGGAGCCCGGCACGGTTGCTGGCTGCGGCCGGGGGCATCGCCATCGCCGTTGCCCTGGTGGCCGGCCTCGGTGGCTTCCTGGTCCGCTCCGAGGCCACGATGACCCATCGGGCCTCCGACCAGGTCGCCGTCGACTGGCAGGTCCAGGTGGCCACCGGCCAGGATCCGGTCCCCGTGCTGGACGCCACGAAGGCCTCGACCGGCACCCTCGCCGCGCTTCCCGTCGGGTTCGCAGAGTCGCCGGGGTTGCAGGCGACGGTGGCCGGATCCACCCAGGACACTGGCGCCGCCAAGGTGCTCGGCCTGCCGCCTGGGTACGCCGACACCTTCCCTCTGGCCATCCGGCTCCTCACCGGTTCCACGGATGGTGCCGTGGTCGCCCAGCAGACGGCCGCGAACCTGCACGTCGCCCCCGGGGACGTGGTCCAGATCGCCCGAGCCGGTGAGTCGGCGCTGACGGTCCAGATAACCGGCGTCGTCGAGCTGCCGCAGGCCGACTCGTTGTTCCAGCACGTCGGAGCCCCGAGCCAGTCGCAACCGGTGGCGCCGCCCGACAACGTGATCCTGCTCCCGCAGGCCCAGTTCCAGGCCGGCTACTCCCAGCTCGCCCAGTCCCGGCCCGACCAGGTCACGACCCAGATCCATGTCCGGCGGGACCACGCCGCACTGCCGCCGGACCCGGCGTCGGCCTACCTCGCGGTGACGGGTGCGGCCAACAACCTCTCCGTGCAGACCGCCGGCGCAGGGGTGGTCGGGGACAACCTGGGCGCCTCGCTGGACGCGGCGCGATCCGATGCCGCCTACGCCAGGATCCTGTTCCTCTTCCTCGGCGCGCCCGGGGTGCTGCTCGCCGTCGGCCTGACCGGGGCGATCACCCAGGCGGGCGCGCCCCGGCGCCGCCGGGAGCAGGCCCAGTTGAGAGCTCGGGGCAGCACTCCCGCACAGCTCATGCGGCTGGTGCTGGTCGAGGCGGTCCTCGTCGGACTGCTCGGTGGTGCGCTGGGGCTGGTCGTGGTCGCCGCGACCGGGGTCCCCTCGTCCTGGCCGTGGGACCTGGCCGCGGTGCTCGGCGGCATCCTCGTGTCGACGCTCGTGGTGGCAGTGCCAGCCGCCCGGGACCTGCGCGCAGTGGCGGCCGGCCAAGCCGAACGAGACGCCCGCCGGGCCCGGCCGGCGTGGCTGAGGTTCGGGCTCGACCTGGTGCTCATCGCCGTGGGCCTGGCGGTGTTCTGGGCCTCGGGGCGCAACAAGTACACCCTGGTACTGGCCCCCGAAGGCGTGCCCACCGTGACGGTCAGCTATTCGGCGTTCTTGGCGCCCGCGCTGGCCTGGCTGGGCGCCGGCCTCCTGTGCTGGCGGATCGCGGACCTGGTGCTCGTGCGCGGTCGGCGACTGGTCGTCGCCGTGGCCCGGACCTTCCTGGGTTCGCTCGCGCCGGCCGCCGCATCGATGCTCGGCCGCCAGCGTCAGCTGGTGGCGAGGTCCGCGGTGCTCCTGGCTCTCGCGCTCGCCTTCGCGGTTTCCACCGCGACGTTCAACGCGACGTACCGGCAGCAGGCCGAGGTCGACGCGCAGCTCACCAACGGGGCCGACGTCACGGTGACGGCCTCGCCCGGTGCGGCCACCCCGCCCTCCGACGCGCAGCGCATCGCGGCTGTGCCCGGTGTCAAGGCGGTCGAGCCGTTGCAGCACCGGTTCGCCTATGTCGGGAACGACCTACAGGACATCTACGGCGTCGACCCGGCCACGCTGTCTCGAGCAACGACCCTGCAGGACGCCTACTTCCAGGGCACGACGGCCGCGCAGGCGCTCGCGGCGCTGAAGTCCCGGCCCGACGCGCTGCTCGTGAGCGCCGAGACGGTCAACGACTTCCAGCTCGTCAAGGGCGATGTGGTCAAGCTACGTCTCCAGGACTCCCGGACGCAGACCTACAACTCGGTGACCTTTCACTACGTCGGCATCGTCAACGAGTTCCCCACCGCGCCCAAGGACAGCTTCCTGGTCGCGAACGCGTCGTACGTCGCGTCGCAGACCGGCAGTGACGCAGTCGGAGCCTTCCTGGTCGACACCGGCGGATCCGACATCTCCGGCGTTGCGGACCGGGTTCGGGCCGTTGTCGGCACCACCGGCAGCGTCACCACGATCCAGGACGCACGCGGACTGGTGGGGTCCAGCCTCTCGTCGGTCGACCTGGCGGAGCTCACCCGCTTGGAGCTCGCGTTCGCGCTGCTCATCGCGGGGGCGGCCGGGGGGTTGGTGATCGGCCTCGGGATCGCCGAGCGGCGGCGTGCCATCGCGATCGCCACGAGTCTGGGAGCCACCGGCAGGCAGGTCCGCCGCCTCGGTTCGGTCGAGCCGGCGTACGTGCTGGTGCTCGGCGTGCTGTGCGGCTTGGCGACCGGCGCGGGGTTGTCCTACCTCTTGGTCAAGGTGCTGACAGGGGTCTTCGACCCACCGCCGTCCTCGCTCGCGGTCCCGTGGCTCTACCTCGCGGTCGTCGTCGCCTGCGCGGTCGGATCGGTGGGCCTGGCCGCCTTGCTGGTGATCGAGCGCGCCCGCCGGCAGGCGCGCGACCTGCTCCGTGCGATCTAGCTGCCTAGGCTGGGAGGGTGGCCGACCTGCTCGTCGTCGAGGACGAGACGAAGATCGGGCAGCTCCTCGTTTCCGCGCTGGAGGCCAATGGCTACCGGGTGACCTGGCGCAGGGACGGTGCGGGTGCGCTGCAGGCCGTGCGCTCGACCTCGTTCGACCTTGCCCTCCTGGACCTGGGCCTGCCCGACGCCGACGGGGTCGAGGTGTGTCGGGCCCTCAAGCGCGAGCAGTCCTCGTGCGTCGTGGTCATGCTGACGGCCCGGCGCGCCGAGATGGACGTGATCGAGGGGCTGGAGTCCGGCGCGGACGACTACCTGACCAAGCCCTTCCGCATGACGGAGCTGTTGGCACGGGTCCGCGCCCATCTGCGCCGTGCCTCCGTCGGCGACTTCGTCTCGGGCACCTTCACGAGCGGTGACCTGACCCTGGACCCCTCCGCCCGCCGGGTGCTGGTGGGGGGCCGCGAGATCGCGCTGCGCCCCAAGGAGTTCGACCTCCTCGCCCGCCTCGTGGCCGAACCTGGCCGTGCGGTCACTCGTGAGGCGTTGATGGACGACGTGTGGGATCGCAACTGGTTCGGGTCGACCAAGACTCTGGACGTCCACATCGCCTCGCTTCGACATCGCCTGGCCGAGGCGGCCGAGGGGTTCGAACCCCAGGCCCGAGTGCCGGCGATCACCACGCTTCGAGGTCACGGCTATCGACTCGAGGTCGTGTGAGAGCGAACCCGGTGACGTAGGTCGTCATCGCCCGAGCCGCAGCCGGTGGTGCAGCAGTGCGGCGCGCGCGGCGTTGCTGCCCGGTGCGCCGTGTACGCCCCCGCCGGGGTGCGCGGCCGCCGAGCCCAGGTAGAGCCCGGCCACCCCGGTCTCGGCCCGGCCCAGGCCGGGGACCGGGCGGAACACCAGCTCCTGGTGGAGCTGCGCGGTGCCGCCGCCGATGGCGCCACCGATCAGGTTCGCGTTGCGCGCCTCGAGCTCGCGCGGACCGAGGACCCGTCGGGCCTGGATCGTGCTTCCGAAGCCGGGCGCGAGCCGCTCGATCCGGGCCTGCATCCGGTCCGCGAACCGCTCGCAGTCGTCGTGGTCCCAGACCCCGCGGATGCTTCCTTCGCCGGCGTCCTCCCGGGTCTCCTGCGGGACGTGGGTGTAGGCCCAGAACGACTCGGTGCCGGCTGGCGAGCGGGTCGGGTCGGTCGTGCTCATCTGCCCCGCGAGGAGGAACGGCGCCGCCGGCACGGCTCCGGACCGGACCTGGCTCAGCGCCACCGACATCTGCTCGACCGAGTCGGCGACGTGAACCGTCCCGGGGGCATACGCCGGCTCGGTCAGCCACGGCACGGGGCCACCGAGAGCCCAGTCCACCTTCACCGTGCCCGGGTCCATCTCGAACTGCTCCATGCCGCGGGCCACCCGCCGGGGGACGTCGTCGGGGTCGAGCAGCCGGCCGAACAGGTGTGGCGCGCTCACGTCGGCGATGACGGCCCGCCGCGCTGACACCCGCTCCGTCGCAGTGCGGACGCCGACCACCCGACCACGGTCGACGTCGATGCCGATCACTTCGGCGTCGCAGACGAGCCGACCGCCGCGCGAGGCCAGCCGGTGGGACAGGGCATCGGCCAGCCGGCCCGCGCCGCCCTCGGGCACGGGGAAGCCGACCGTCTGGCCGAGCATGGTCATCAGCAGGCCCATCAGTCCGGAGCCTGGCGAGTCGAGGGGGATGTCCGAGTGGCCGGCGTTGCCCGCCAGCAGGATGGACGGCCCGACACCGCCGAACCGGCGCTGGCCGAGCTCGGCGGCGGGGGTCAGCAGCGTCCGCACGAAGCGCAGCCCGCCCACCCGTCGGAGTCGGGCGAGCAGACCCAGCGCAGGACGGACCGGTGGGAACGGCGTCAACAGAGCGCCGACCAGCTGCTCGCCGATGGTGTCCCACTCTGCGCACAGCTCCAGCCACGCCTCGCCGTCACCGGGGTGCTGGGCGTCGGCGAGCCGCGCGGTGACGTCGCGGTCGCGGTGCAGCAGCGCCCAGCTGCCGTCGACGAACGGATGGCCGAGCACCGCCGGCGCGTGCCGCCAGGTCAGTCCGTGCTCCTCGAGCCGCAGCGACTGGATGGTGCGCGACGCTGCGGCCAGCGGGTAGAAGGCGCTGAAGGTGTCGTGCACGAAGCCTGGATGGACGTCCCCGGCGCTGGC
>JAWWPK010000220.1:0-2867 GCA_033854925.1 Nocardioidaceae bacterium
GGTCCTGGGCGGTGGCGCCGGACAGGTGCTGGAAGGCGGTGTAGCCGAGGAGCAGCAGCAGCGCGAGCAGCGCCAGGGCGGTCACCCGGAACCGCCAGACCGCCCGCCAGGCCGGAGTGGCCTCGCGGGCCACCAGCGGCGGGCGGACGTAGTGCTCGCCCATGCGCCGGCTCAGGCGGGGGTGGAGGCCTGGAGGCGGATGCTGTGCCGCTTCAGAGCGCGGCGCTCGTCCTCGCTGGTGTCGCCCCAGATGCCCGCGTCCTGGCCGGTCTCGAGGGCCCATGACAGGCAGTCCTCGACCACGGAACATCGCCGGCAGACCTGCTTGGCGTCGTCCACCTGTGACGCAGCCGGCCCGGTCGTCCCGATCGGGAAGAACAGCTCCGGGTCCTCGTCACGGCAGAGCGCGCGGTGGCGCCAGTCCATGCGGTCCAACTCCTTCGTCGGCGGCCCCACCTGGCATGGCGGGCTGCTCGTTCCCCGGGGGCCGGTGCCCTCGAGGCCGTGCAATGTCCTACCTCGACAACTTTGTGAACGATTTCACGATCTACGTCGTAGGAGTGGGCCGGCGACGGGCCGGCACCCTCCCACCGGGGGGTGCTGCACGGATCGGCCTGGCGCTTCTGGACCGTCCCGCACCCCAACCCAAGCACCGGACCCCGGGCTATGGCAAGGCTTTCCGAACGGCATTCGGTCCCCGGTATGTGTCGCGTTCGTCACGCCGAGAAGACGCGATTGTCGCGCGCCTTGCCCGCTGGCCACTCGCCCACACCCGCCGGCCGGGTTTTTCTCAGACGAGAACGTCCAAGGCGCGCGGAACCGCCCGGAAGGTCACCGATGTCCGCTCCCCCATGTCGTCGCCGTCGAGCTGGAACGGCAGCGGCGTCTCGGCGGACAGCGTGAAAGCAGGCACGTCGTGCAGGGCCAGCAGGTGCCGGCCGCGGGGATGCGATCCCGTCGACAGGATCTGCCGCAGGTGCCGCAGGGTCGTGACGGTGCGCAGCTTGCGGAGTCCGAACACGTCCAGCCCGGTGTCGAACGACGCGTCGGGGCAGGGCAGGACCGGCCGGCTGCCGAGGTAGGTCCACGGCGAGGTGTTGCACACCAGCGCCAGTCCGAGTCGCTCCGGCTCGGCGCCCTCCCGGGTGAGGGTGAGCGGCGGGTTGCGGCGCTCGGCCTTGGTGAAGAACTCCGTCACCGCCTCGGTGACGAACAGGGCCGGCGTGGCCTTGCGACCCTTGGCCCGCCGGACGTCGGTGCGGCGGACGACGCTGGCGTCCAGGCCGAGGCCCGCGCAGAAGGTGAACCACCGGTCATCAGCCTGGGCCAGGCCCAGCGTGCGACGACGATCCAGCCGCAGCGCTTCGAGCAGGTCACCGGTCGCCTCGATCGGTGACTCGGGCAGCCCCAGGGCGCGGGCGAACACGTTGGTGCTGCCGCCGGGGACCACCGCGAGGGCCGGCACGCCGGCGCCCGGCCCGTCGGTGAGCAGCCCGTTGACCACCTCGTTGACGGTGCCGTCACCGCCGAGGGCGACGACGAGGTCCAGCCCGTCGACGGCAGCCTGCCGTGCCAGCTCGAGCGCATGACCGCGGGCAGTGGTCTCGATGACGTCCAGCTTGGTCTCGCTGGCGAGCGCGTGGGCGAGCACGTCGCGCGCTCGTGCGGTGGTCGCCGTGGCCTTGGGGTTGACGACCAGCAGCGCACGCATCGGACCAGGATAAGGCGCGGCTAGCCTCGGCACGTGGAGCTCCAGGACCGTGGCGTACGACGGGGGGCAGCGCTCCTCCTCGTCGAGGGCATCGCGCTGCTCGTGGTGGGCGTCGTGGACGGCGTGGCTACGGCAGTCGGGTCACCGACCGACCGCGGCCTGTCGTTCACCGTCGCGGGCTTCGCCGTCGCCGCCGGGGTCGTCCTCGGGCTGCTGGCGCGGGCCGTCGACCGGCGCCGCGGCTGGGCCCGGTCGCCGGCGGTGGTGCTCCAGCTCCTCGCGCTGCCCGTGGGCGTCGGGCTCGCGCAGGGGGGCGTCTGGTTCGCCGCCGTACCCGTCCTTGTGCTCGCCGTCGCGACGCTGTGGCTGCTGTTCGCCGCCGGAGCCGCGCTGGTGGAGGACTGACTACTCCTCGACCAGCAGCCCTTCGCGGAGCTGGGCGAGGGTGCGCGCGAGCAGGCGGGACACGTGCATCTGGCTGATGCCCAGCTCGGCGGCGATCTGCGACTGCGTCATGTTGCCGAAGAAGCGCAGCAGCAGGATCCGCTTCTCGCGGGGCGGGAGCTTCTCGAGCAGCGGCTTGAGTGACTCGCGGTACTCCACGCCCTCGAGCGACTCGTCCATGATCCCGAGGGAGTCGGCGACCGCGGGGGAGTCGTCGTCCCCGCCATCGGGCGCGTCGAGCGACACGGCGGAGTAGGCGTTGGCCGACTCGAGACCCTCGAGGATCTCCTCCTCGGTCATCTGCAGGTGCGCTGCGAGCTCGGCCACCGTGGGGGAGCGGCCGTTCTTCTGGGACAGCTCGCTGGTGGCCTTGGTCAGGCTGAGCTTGAGCTCCTGCAGGCGCCGCGGGACGCGGATCGCCCAGCCCTTGTCGCGGAAGTGCCGCTTGATCTCCCCGACGATCGTCGGAGTCGCGTACGTCGAGAACTCGACCCCGCGCTCGAGGTCGAAGCGGTCGACCGACTTGATGAGGCCGATGGTGGCGACCTGGATGAGGTCGTCGAGCGGCTCGCCCCGGTTGCGGAACCGGCGGGCGAGGTACTCCACCTGCGGCAGGTGGGCCTCGACGAGCTCGTCCCGGAGCCGGGCCCGCTGCGGGTCGCTCTCGGGCAGCGCCGCCAGAGCGACGAACATCTCGCGGGCCGTCGCGCGG
>JAWWPK010000221.1:0-3487 GCA_033854925.1 Nocardioidaceae bacterium
AGCTCGCGGACGGCCGAGACGGCCTCGTCGGTCACACCGAACGTCTCGACCTCGAGGACGCGTCCCGCAGTGACCCGTCGCTTGAGCTCCGCCGGGGTGCCCTCGGCCACGATCTCTCCGGAGCAGATCACGGCGATCCGGTCACAGAGCTCGTCGGCCTCGAACATGTAGTGAGTGGTGAGCAGGACGGTCTTGCCCTGGTCACGCAGCACCCCGATCGTGGTGCGCAGCTCGCGGGCTCCGACGGGGTCGATGCCGATCGAGGGCTCGTCCAGGAACAGCACCGCGGGGTCGTGGAGCAGGCCGCGGGCGATGTGCAGCCGCTGGCGCATACCGCGCGAGTAGCCCTCGACGCGCTCGCCCTCGCGGCCGGTCAGGCCGACCAGCTCCAACAGCTCGCCGATCCGGGCTCGCTGGGTGCGTGGAGGGACGCCGTAGAGCTCGGAGAAGTAGCGCAGGTTGTCCAGCCCCGACAGCCGCTCGTAGAGGCCGCGGTCGCCACCGAAGACATAACCGATCTGTTGCCGCACCTCCCGTACGTCGGCGACGACGTCGTGCCCCAGCACGCGTGCGCTGCCGCTGGTCGGCAGCAACAACGTGATCAGCATCTTGATCGTCGTGGTCTTGCCGGCGCCGTTCGGGCCGAGGAGGCCGAACAGCTCGCCGGGCTCGATGGCGAAGCTGACACCACGCACTGCTTCGACAGTTCGGGCGGATCGCCGCAGCCCGCTTCGGCTCCGGAAGTCACGGCGTAGGTCGATAGCCTCCACCGCCGCCGTCACGCGGGCAGGCTACCCACTACTCGGCCGCAGCTCGTCCTCTTTTCCCGCGGCCTGCGGAGATTGCGCCGGGAATAGCCAGAACGGTCGTTGAGGAGCTCCGCCAGGGCGAAAGGCCCGCCGTACGACGTCGTCGTCGCCGTAGGTCAGGCAGGCCAGCCGCAGGAACTCGTCGGCCGGGTCCAGCTGGGGACCGACCTCGTCAGGGGCCCGTGCGGGGTACGTCAGGCGTGCCCCTCGAACATCGAGGTCACCGAGCCGTCCTCGAAGACCTCCCGGATGGCGCGCGAGATCAGCGGCCCGATGGAGAGCTGGGTGAGCTTGTCGAACTCGCGCTCCGGCGTCATCGGCAGGGTGTTGGTGACCACCACCTCACTGACCGGGCAGTTCTTGAGCCGGTCCACGGCCGGCTCGGACAGGATCGCGTGGGTGGCGGCGATGACCACCCCGGCCGCGCCGTCGGCCATCAGCGCCTCGGCGGCCTTGGTGATGGTGCCGCCGGTGTCGATCATGTCGTCGACCAGCACGCACATCCGGCCCTTGACGTCACCGACGACGCGGTTGGCGACGGTCTCGTTGGGGCGGTCGATGTTGCGGGTCTTGTGGATGAAGGCGAGGGGTACGCCGCCGAGCCGCGACGCCCAGCGCTCGGCGACCTTGATCCGGCCGGCGTCGGGCGAGACCACGGCGAGCTCCTGGTCGCCGTACTTCGCCTGCACGTGGTCGGCCAGGATCGGCAGCGCCATCAGGTGGTCCACCGGCCCGTCGAAGAAGCCCTGGATCTGGTCGGCGTGCAGGTCGACGGTGATCAGCCGGTCTGCGCCGGCGGTCTTGAACAGGTCGGCCATCAGCCGCGCCGAGATCGGCTCGCGTCCGCGGTGCTTCTTGTCCTGGCGGGCGTAGCCGTAGAACGGCATGACCACCGTGATCCGCTTGGCGCTGGCCCGCTTCAGGGCGTCGACCATGATCAGGTGCTCCATGATCCACTCGTTGATCGGAGCGGTGTGGCTCTGGAGCACGAAGGCGTCGCAGCCGCGGACCGACTCCTCGTAGCGGACGTAGATCTCGGAGTTCGCGAACTCGTACGCCGACTGCGGCACCAGGTCGGTGCCGAGCAGCTGGGTGACCTCCTCCGCGAGCTGAGGATGCGCCCTCCCGCTGAAGACCATCAGGTTCTTCTCGGTCGTGCGCTTCATACCCGTCATGCTCTTGGAGGCTCCCGGCTGTTCGGTCTCGGCGGGTGTCAGGTCGATTCTTCCACGGCCTCAAGAGCCGCTGCCGCCGCGTCCGCCTGGGGAGTCCCGGCCCGCCTCGAGACCGCCCACCGCGCCAGGTTCCGCTGCGGCCCGCCGCTGACCCCGAGGGCACCCGGCGGTACGTCGCGGCGTACGACGGTGCCGCCCGCCGTACCGGCGCCGTCGCCGATCTCCACCGGCGCCACGAACGTGTTGTTGGCGCCCGTCCTGGCGTGCCGGCCGACCACCGTGCGGTGCTTCGCGACGCCGTCGTAGTTGGCGAAGATCGTGCCGGCGCCGATGTTGCTGCCCTCGCCGATCTCGGCGTCGCCGACGTACGACAGGTGCGGCACCTTCGCCCCGTCGCCGATCTGCGCGTTCTTGGTCTCGACGAAGGTGCCGATCTTGCCGTCGATGCCGAGCGTGGTCCCGGGGCGGAGGTAGGCGAACGGACCGACGGTCGCGCCGCCGCCGATCACCGCCAGCTCACCGTGGGTCCGGGTCACCCGCGCCCCGGCGCCGATCTCGCAGTCCTTGAGCGTGGTGTCGGGGCCGATGACGGCGTCCTCCTCGACGACCGTCGCGCCGAGCAGCTGGACGCCGGGCAGCAGCGTGACGTCGGGGTTGAGCACCACGTCGGAGTCGACCCAGGTCGTGGCCGGGTCCATGACGGTGACGCCGGCCGCCATCCAGCGGGTCACGATCCGCTCGTTCATCACCCGGCCGGTGCGCGCCAGCTGGACCCGGTCGTTGACGCCCTCGGTCTGCAGGACGTCCGCGATCTCGTGGGCGCCGACGTGCAGCCCGGCCTCGCGGGCGAGGTGGACGGTGTCGGTGAGGTAGTACTCGCCCTTGGCGTTGTCGTTGGACAGCTTGGGCAGCGCCTCGATGAGGAACGCCGCATCGAAGGCCAGGATCCCGGAGTTGATCTCGCGGACCTGCCGCTGCTCGTCGGTCGCGTCCTGCTCCTCGACGATCCCCTCGACCTCGCCCTCCTCGTTGCGGACCACCCGGCCGTAGCCGTAGGGGTCGGCCACCACTCCGGACAGGATGCTCACCGCGCGCTGGGCGGCCTCGTGCTCCTCGGCGAAGATCCGCAGCGAGGCGGCCTCGAGCAGTGGCGTGTCGGCGTACGCCACCAGCACGGTGCCCTGCGGCACCTCGCCGCTGGCCGCCACTGCCTCCATCGCGACGCGGACCGCATGTCCGGTGCCGTGCTGCTCCTCCTGGACGGCGAGCAGCGCGTCCGGCACCAGCGCATGGATGTGCGGGCCGACCTGGTCGCGCTGGTGGCCGACGACCGCGACGATCCGGCGCGGCTGGACCTGCTGGACCGCGGCCAGGACGTGCCCGACCATGCTCCGCCCCGCCACAGGGTGCAGGACCTTCATGGTCTTGGACTTCATCCGGGTCCCGCCACCGGCAGCGAGGACGATGACGGTCAGCTCTCCGGGCACCGGCTCACTCTAGGAC
>JAWWPK010000222.1:0-6333 GCA_033854925.1 Nocardioidaceae bacterium
GCGACCTGCGGATGGCGCTGGCCGCCCTGTGTGGCCGCAACGAGTGGGGCGTGACCTGGTCGCGGGTGCTCCAACACCGCTTCGCCGGCGAGGGCGAGATGCGCGACCACGTGATCGGCAACCTGCTCATCGTCGGTCTCTGGGAGCTGCTCGGCGACCACGTCGACGCGCTCGACTACGTCGGCCGGCTGTTGGGCGCCACCGGGCGGGTGCTGCCCATGGCCCTGGTCCCGATGGACATCACCGCGGAGGTCCGCGGCCTGGTGGCGGGCGACCCCGAGGCACTCACCAGCGTCCGGGGCCAGGTGGAGGTGGCCACCACCGAGGGGATCATCGACTCGATCGCACTGGTCCCGCCCGACCCACCGGCCGCGCCCGAGGCGCTGAAGGCGATCGAGGCGGCCGACTGGGTGGTGCTCGGGCCCGGCTCGTGGTTCACCTCGGTGATCCCGCACCTGCTGGTGCCCGCGCTGCTGCAGGCCCTGGCTGGCACCGACGCCCAGGTCGTGGTGGTGCTCAACCTCGCCGCCGAGGCCGGCGAGACGCCGGGCTTCGGTCCGGCCGACCACCTCCGGGCGCTCGCCGAACATGCCCCTGACTTGCGGGTCCACACCGTCCTGGCCGACCAGAACCTCGGCCCCGAGGAGCTCCGCGAGCTCCAGGAGGTCGTCGCGGCGTACGGCGCGCAGCTGGTCGTCGACGACGTTGCCGAGGCCCCTGGGGCGCCGCGTCACGACCCCATCAAGCTGGCCGCAGCGTACTCCAGGATCATGAGCGGATCCGGCTGAAAACAAGGGATGCGTCCAGTCGGAGGGTTGTTGACGCGCGTGCGAGGATCGGCTCATGGCGATGACGGCACAGGTGAAGTCCGAACTGGCCGCTACCCAGATCACCAAGACCTGCTGCCGCAAGGCCGAGGTTGCCTCGATGCTCCGCTTCGCGGGCGGCCTGCACATCGTGAACGGCAAGATCGTCGTCGAGGCGGAGCTCGACACCGGCGCCGCCGCGCGTCGGCTGCGCACCGACGTGTCCGAGGTCTACGGCCACGAGTCGGACGTCGTCATGGTCCAGGGCAACGGCATCCGCAAGGGCAGCCGCTACATCGTCCGGATCAGCAAGCAGGGTGAGGCGCTGGCCCGCCAGACCGGCCTGCTCGACCAGCGCGGCCGCCCCGTCCGTGGCCTGCCGCCGGCCGTCGTGTCAGGCGGCGGCTGCGACGCAGTGGCCGCCTGGCGTGGTGCGTTCCTGGCCCACGGATCGCTGACCGAGCCCGGTCGTTCCTCCTCGCTCGAGGTCACCTGTCCTGGCCCCGAGGCGGCGCTGGCCCTGGTCGGTGTGGCCCGGCGGCTCGGGATCCAGGCCAAGGCCCGCGAGGTCCGCGGGATCGACCGCGTCGTCATGCGCGACGGCGACGCCATCGGCCAGCTGCTCACCCGGCTCGGCGCCCACGAGTCCCTGATGGCCTGGGAGGAGCGCCGGATGCGGCGCGAGGTCCGGGCCACCGCCAACCGGCTGGCCAACTTCGACGACGCCAACCTGCGCCGGTCCGCGCGCGCTGCCGTCGCCGCCGGCGCCCGCGTCGAGCGGGCCCTCGAGATCCTGGGCGACGAGATCCCCGACCACCTCAAGCTGGCCGGCGCGCTCCGCCTGGAGCACAAGCAGGCCTCGCTCGAGGAGCTGGGGCAGCTGCACGACCCGGTGCTCACCAAGGACGCCATCGCCGGCCGGATCCGCCGGCTGCTGGCCATGGCCGACAAGCGCGCCGAGGAGCTCGGCATCCCCGACACCGAGGCGTCGCTGACCCCGGAGATGCTCGCGGAGGAGTAACCGCTGCCCGGTTACTCGCACGTACGTCGGACGCTGGTCTGCCGTCGTGCGGCAGGCTCGGTAGGGTCTTCTTGGATCGTTCCATCGACCTTTCAGGAGCAACGCAGTGACCGTTCGCGTCGGCATCAACGGCTTCGGCCGCATCGGCCGCAACTTCTTCCGGGCCGTCGTGGCCTCCGGTGCAGACATCGAGATCGTCGCCGTCAACGACCTGACCGACAACAAGACTTTGGCGACGTTGGTGAAGTTCGACTCGATCCTGGGTCGGCTCGACGGCGACGTGTCGCACACCGACACCGACATCACCGCCGCCGGCCACACCTTCAAGGTCTTCGAGGAGCGCGACCCTGCCGCCCTGGACTGGGCCTCTGTCGGCGCCGACATCGTTCTCGAGTCCACCGGCTTCTTCACCGACGCGGTCAAGGCCAAGGCGCACATCGACGGTGGGGCCAAGAAGGTCATCATCTCGGCGCCCGCGAAGAACGAGGACGTCACCATCGTGATGGGCGTCAACGAGGGTGACTACGACCCTGCGGCGCACGCGATCATCTCCAACGCCTCCTGCACGACCAACTGCCTCGCGCCGATGGCCAAGGTGCTGCACGAGGAGTTCACGATCGTCAAGGGGCTGATGACCACCATCCACGCCTACACGGGCGACCAGAACCTCCTCGACGGCCCCCACAAGGACCTGCGTCGCGCCCGCGCCGCGGCCACCAACATCGTCCCGACCTCGACCGGTGCGGCCAAGGCCATCGGCCTGGTCATGCCCGAGCTCAAGGGCAAGCTCGACGGCTACGCGCTGCGCGTGCCCGTCCCGACCGGCTCGGCCACCGACCTCACCTTCGAGGCCGGCCGGGAGACGACGGTCGAGGAGGTCAACGCGGTGATGAAGGCGGCTGCCGACGGCCGGATCCTGCGCTACAGCGAGGACCCGATCGTCTCCAGCGACATCACCACCGACCCGGCGTCGTGCATCTTCGACGCGCCGCTGACTAAGGTGATCGGCAACCAGGTCAAGGTGGTCGGCTGGTACGACAACGAGTGGGGCTACTCCAACCGCATCGTCGACCTCGTCAACTACGTCGGCGAGACCCTCTAGCTGTGGCCGAAGAAAAGTGAGCAGCTACGCCGGGCTGGGCGAGGTCAAAGGGAAGCGGGTCCTCGTCCGGTCGGACCTCAACGTGCCCCTCGATGGCACCCGGATCACCGACGACGGCCGGATCCGGGCCAGCGTCCCGACCCTCAGAGCGCTCGCCGACGCGGGTGCCCGCGTGGTCGTGACCGCGCACCTCGGGCGCCCCAAGGGCGAGCCGGAGGACCGCTACTCGCTGCGTCCGGTCGCCGTACGTCTCGGTGAGCTGCTCGGCCAGGAGGTCGCATTCGCGACCGACACCGTCGGCGACTCGGCTCGCGACGTGGTGGCGGGCCTCGAGGACGGCCAGGTCGCCGTGCTGGAGAACGTCCGCTTCAACGCCGGAGAGACCAGCAAGGACGACACCGAGCGTGGCGAGTTCGCGGACCAGCTCGCCGGGCTGGCGGACGCGTTCGTGTCCGACGGGTTCGGCGTGGTGCACCGCAAGCAGGCGTCGGTCTACGACGTCGCGCAGCGGCTGCCCCACGCCATGGGCGGGCTGGTCGCCAAGGAGCTCGACGTCATGAAGCGGCTCACCGAGGACCCCGAGCGCCCGTACGTCGTGGTGCTGGGCGGCTCCAAGGTCTCCGACAAGCTCGGGGTGATCGACCACCTCCTCGACAAGGCGGACACGCTGCTGATCGGGGGCGGGATGGTCTTCACCTTCCTCAAGGCCCAGGGCCACCAGGTCGGTAAGAGCCTTCTCGAGGAGGACCAGGTCGAGGTGTGCGGGGAGTACCTCCAGCGAGCCGAGGACACCGGCGTCCGGATCGTGCTGCCCACGGACATCGTGGTCGACACCGAGTTCCCCTCCGACGACCGGGACCCGCAGCCCCAGGTCGTCGCGGCCGACGCGATCCCGTCGGACGCGCTGGGCCTGGACATCGGCCCGGACTCCGCCCAGGCGTTCGCGGAGGCCCTCGCCGGGGCGCACACGGTCTTCTGGAACGGCCCCATGGGCGTCTTCGAGACCCCGGCCTTCGCCGAGGGGACCCGCGTCATCGCCGAGGCCCTGACCAAGGTGGACGGGCTCTCAGTGGTCGGCGGTGGCGACTCCGCCGCCGCGGTCCGCATCCTCGGTTTCGACGAGGACGCCTTCGGGCACATCTCGACCGGTGGCGGCGCCAGCCTCGAGTACCTCGAGGGCAAAGAGCTGCCCGGACTCGCCGTACTGGAAGGCTGAGCAGCATGGCCACCACCCGCACCCCGCTGATGGCGGGGAACTGGAAGTCGAACCTCAACCACCAGGAGGCGGTGGTCCTCGTCCAGAAGCTCGCGTGGACCCTCGACGACAAGAAGCACGACTACGGGCGAGTCGAAGTTGTCGTGGTGCCGCCGTACACCGACATCCGCTCGGTGCAGACGCTGGTGGACGGCGACCGGCTGTCGATCCGGTACGCCGCCCAGGACGTGTCCGAGCACGACGGTGGCGCCTACACCGGCGAGATCTCGGCGTCGATGCTGGCCAAGCTCGGCTGCTCCTACGTCGTGGTCGGCCACAGCGAGCGGCGCGAGTACCACGACGAGACCGACGAGGTCGTCAACACCAAGGCGCACAAGGCGCTGGCGGCGGGCATGACGCCGATCGTCTGCGTCGGCGAGGGGCTCGACGTCCGGCAGGCCGGCGATCACGTGGCGCACTGCACGTCACAGGTGGACGGTTCCCTGGCCGGCTTCACGGCCGAGCAGGTGGCGGAGCTGGTGATCGCCTACGAGCCCGTCTGGGCGATCGGCACCGGTGAAGTGGCGACCCCGGCGGACGCGCAGGAGGTCTGCCAGGCGATCCGCGGCCAGGTCCGGGAGGCGTACGGCGACGGGGCGGCGCACGGCGTACGCATCCTCTACGGCGGGTCGGTGAAGGCCGCCAATGTGGCCGGGATCATGGCCGAGTCAGACGTGGACGGCTGCCTGGTCGGCGGGGCGAGCCTGCAGGCGGACGAGTTCGGCGGGATCTGCCGCTACTACGACATGCCTGTGCTGTGAACACCCTTTCGGGCGATCCGGGTTCGTGACGTAGGATCGCGGCCGTGAACCTGAACCTCCTCTTCACGATCATCCTGATCACATCCAGTGTTCTGATGATCATGCTCGTCCTGCTGCACAAGGGTCGCGGTGGCGGCCTCTCCGACATGTTCGGAGGGGGTGTCTCGAGCTCCCTGGGCGGCTCCTCGGTGGCGGAGCGGAATCTCGACAGGCTCACGGTCGGCATCGGTGTGATCTGGTTCTCCACCGTCATCGGGATGGGCCTGTTGCTGGCCTACCAGGGCTGAGGAGGGACCCGAGATGGCTGGTGGAGGAAACGCCATTCGCGGGAGCAGGGTCGGCGCCGGCCCGATGGGGGAGGCGGAGCGGGGCGAGGCAGCCCCCCGCCAGGCGGTCACCTACTTCTGCTCGCACGGCCACCGCTCGGTGGTGGCCTTCGCCGTCGAGGCCGCGGTCCCCGACTCGTGGGACTGCCCGCGCTGCGGGCTGCCCGCCAGCCTCGACTCGGAGAACCCGCCCCCGGCTCCCAAGATCGAGCCCTACAAGACCCATCTCGCCTACGTGAAGGAGCGCCGCTCCGACGCCGAGGCCGCCAGCATCCTCGACGAGGCCCTCGAGCTCCTTCGCTCCCGCCGCAAGTCCGGCGACATCATCTTCTGACCTTTCGTCGCACCCGCGCAGAAGTCACCGGTTAACCGGTGACTTCTGCGCTTCTGCACCGGTGCACCCCTGTAGAAGCGCGAGAGTCGCTGTAGAAGTCCGGGCCACGCGCCAGCACATCGCCGCCTGTGGATAACGAGCCGCGCTTGATCGTCGAATCCGGCAGCCTGATGTGCATGACCCCGTCTCGGCCGCCGGACGACCCGCGACTCAGTCGAATCCTCCTCCGCAAGGAGCTCGTAGCGTCAGGAACGAGCGATCGAGCTATCGCAAGGGCGGTCGCTGACGGCTCCCTCCACCGCGTCCGCCACGGGGCGTACGTCGATGGCGCAGCCTGGCGAGCCTGCGACGTGATCGGCCGCCACGCGATCAGTTGCCGTGCGGTTCTCACGCAAGCCCGTACCGACGTGGTCGCATCGCATTTCAGTGCCCTGGGCGAGTGGGACATTTCCCAGTGGGACCTGCCTCTCGACCACGTGCACATCACGCGCGACGACCAGCGCGCGGGCCGAAATGAGGCCGGCGTGCACCAACACCTGGGCGCGCTGCGTCCGGAGGATGTCGTGATGCGCAATGGGATCCGGATCACGGCCGTTCCCCGAACATGCCTTGACTGCGTGTCTCTTGTGGACGTCGAGCACGGTTTGGCGGTCGTCAATGACGCCCTCCATCGAAAGCTCACGACGATGGCGACGCTGACAGACTGCGCCAAGTTCATGGATGCGTGG
>JAWWPK010000223.1:0-8070 GCA_033854925.1 Nocardioidaceae bacterium
ACCTCTACGGCCTGATGGCCGGCGGCCGCCCCGGCGTGGACCGCGCCATCGAGATCCTCCAGGGCCAGATCGAGCGCACCATGCGGCTGCTCGGCGTCCGTACCCTCGACGAGCTCGAACCCGGCCACGTCACCGCCCTGAAGCGGCTCGGCTGAGCTGACGCCCGATCCCGCGGGCGGCCACCTGGAGCGCGGAGACGAGCCGCGCCTTGTCGCGCTTGATGCTCGGCACCACGATCCCGAGCGCGGCCACCACGTGGTCGTCCCGACGCACGGGCACCGCGACCGAGCAGCCGCCGAGGCTCATCTCCTCGACGGTCGTGGCGTAGTCGTCGCGGAGCACCGCCGCCAGCTGCCGCTGCAACGTGCCCGGCTGGGTGATCGTGTACGCCGTGATCCGCGGCAGGTCCGCGAGCACCCCGCGCTGCACCTCCGGGGGAGAGTGGGCGAGCAGCACCTTCCCGACCCCCGTGGCGTGCATGGGCAGCCGGCTGCCGACGGTGCTCACGATCGGGGCCGACGTGCTGCCGCGCAGCCGGTCGACGTACAGCACCTCGGCGCCCTCGCGCACCGCGAGATGCACGGTCGCGAGGGTCGCGCCGTAGAGGTCGTGGAGGTACGGCGAGGCGAGCTCCACGAGCCCGGCCTGGTGCGGGGCGAGCAGGCCGAGGTCCCAGAGCCGCCGGCCGATCACGTAGTCACCGGCGGCGGTTCGGGCGAGGGCGCCCCAGTCGACCAGCTCACCCACCAGCCGGTGCGCGGTCGGGACCGGCAGCCCGGCCCGGTGCGCGAGCTCGGTCAGGGTGAGCCGTCGGTGCTCCTCGTCGAAGGCGCCGACCAGGGCCAGCGCCCGGCTGGTGACCGTGGCGCCGGGTGAGGACACGTTCCCGGCCACCCCAGCAGTCTTCCACTCACCGGAAGCTTCGTGCCTTGGGGTCCGGGTGCCGTACTGTCGAGGTGATGCCGAGTGTGGTCCAGGTGCGGCGTCCTTCTTTCCCCAGGACCCCGGGACCCGACAGATCGGTTTGCATGTCTGTTGTCCAACAGTCGGCGCCTGTCGCGCCGACGTCGCGGCCACCGCTGCGCACAGTTCTCCGCCGGCTCGGGCTGAGCCTCACCATCGCGTGCCTGGTTCCCGCGGCCCTCTTCCTTTCCTGCTTCGAGGCCTTCGGGGTGTGGACGGCGATCCTCGTCGCGCTGACATGGTCGTACGGCGCGATCGGCTGGCGGGCCGTGACTGGGCGACGTACGTCGGGGCTGCTCGTGCTGACGGCGATCGTCCTGACGGGGCGGACCGTGGTCGCGCTGGTCGCCCAGAGCACCTTCTTCTACTTCCTGCAGCCGATCATCACCGACGGTGTCGTCGCCGCGACGTTCCTCCTGTCGCTCGCCTCTGCCCGACCAATGGTCGCCCGGCTCGCCGGCGACTTCTACCCGATGGACGCCGAGCTGCACCTGCGGCCGCGGATGCAAAGGCTGTTCTTCAAGCTCACCGCGATGTGGGCTGGCGTCTGCCTCGCGAAGGCGATCGCCATGTTCTGGGCGCTCAACTCGCTCTCGCTGAACACCTTCGTGCTGGTCAAGAGCGTCTCGATGCCGGCGGCCAATCTGCTGGCCGTGTGCGTCACGGTGTGTGCTGCCGTGCTGGTGGCGCGCAAGGAAGGGCTGCTCGCTCACCAAGGCAATCCGATCATGCTCGGCGCCTGAGCCAACCTGAATTCGGGCACCCTTGAGGGATGGCCGAGCTGAGGGAGTGGCTGCTGACCGACCACGAACGCGGCAACCCCGCCACCCGGATCGACGAGCGGCACCCGGGTGACCAGGCCTGGTCGGACGGCAACCTGGTCCGCCCGCTGATCCACGGCGCGACGTACTTCGCCGAGCTCTACGAGCGGATCGAGGCCACTCGGGCCGGTGACCTGGTGCTCTTCACCGACTGGCAGGGCGACGCCGACGAGCGGCTGACCGGTGAGCCCGGCAGCGAGGTCGTGGAGGTTCTGGGCCGCGCCGGCGAGCGCGGCGTGGACGTGCGCGGCCTGGTCTGGAGGTCGCACTCGAGCGCCATCGGCTTCACCTCCGGCGAGAACCTGCACCTGGACCGGGCCCTGCTGAAGCGCAGCGTCGAGGCGATCCTCGACATGCGGGTGCGCACCGGCGGCTCGCACCACCAGAAGCTCGTCGTCATCCGGCACCGCGACGACTCCACCCGCGACATCGCCTATGTCGGCGGCGTCGACCTGTGCCACTCGCGCCGCGACGACGCCGACCACCACGGCGACCCGCAGACCCAGGACAACCTGGCCGAGGAGTACGGCGCCACCCCGCCCTGGCACGACCTCCAGGCGGCGATCCAGGGACCGGCCGTGCACGACGTCGAGACCGTGTTCCGCGAGCGCTGGGAGGACCCGACGACGGTCACCCGCAGCCCGGTGCTCGTGCTGCGGGACCGGCTGCGCGGCCTCGACACCACCCCCAACCCGCTGCCGGAGCAGACCCCGCCGCCCCCGCCGGTCGAGGGCGGCGGCCACGTCGTCCAGCTGCTCCGCACCTACCCGAACCTGCGCCACGGACGTGACTACGCGTTCGCGCGCGGCGGCGAGCGGAGCGTCGCCCGGGGCTACACCAAGGCGGTCGCGCGAGCCCGCGACCTGATCTACGTGGAGGACCAGTACCTCTGGGGCAACCACGTCGGCAGCGTCTTCACCGAGGCGCTGGAGGCGCATCCCGACCTGCGCGTGATCGCGGTGGTGCCGCTGTTCCCCGACGTCGAGGGCTTCAACCGGACCGCCCAGCTCGTCGGCCGGCGCCGGGCGATGCTCGACATGGCCCGGGCCGCGCCCGACCGGGTGGCCGTCTACGGGATCGAGAACCACGCCGGCACGCCGGTCTACGTGCATGCCAAGACCTGCATCGTCGACGACACCTGGGCGACGATCGGCTCGGACAACTTCAACCGCCGCTCGTGGACCCACGACTCCGAGCTGTCGGCGGTCGTGGTCGACCCGGCCGGCGACTACGCCCGGAGCCTGCGACTCGCCCTGGCCGCCGAGCACCTCGACCGCAGCCCCGACGACCTGGCCGACTGCGGCGACGGCGCCGGCATGTTCGCGGCGTACGCCGAGTGCGCCGGCGCGCTCGACCGCTGGCACGCCGGGGGCAAGGCCGGACCGCGCCCGGCCGGACGGCTGCGCCGGATGCAGCCACCCGAGCTCGGCCGGATCACGAGGGCCCTGGGTCTCGGCCTCTACCTCCTGGTGCACGACCCGGACGGGCGGCCCAAGCCGCTGCGCAAGCGCGACGAGTTCTAGTCGGTCAGGACGGTGATGGCGACCTTGCCCCGGACGTTTCCAGCGACGAGCTCCCGCATCGCCGTCGCGGCCTGCTCGAGGGGGTAGGTCGCACCCACGCTCGGCGTGACCTGACCGGCCTCGATCAACGCTGAGAGCCGCTCGAGGTCGCTCGCCCGCTCCTTCGGGACCCGGATCGTGAGGCGCTGGCGCACGAACAGGGAGACGACGAGCGCGCGGAGCTGGCGGCTCATGCCCATGAGCCGGCCGGCGTCCTCGCCGCCGACCAGGACCGCGGTCCCGGTCGGGGTCAGGGCCCGGCGCAGTCGGGTCAGCGAGGTGTTGCCGGCGATGTCGATGATCACGTCGTAGCGGTCAGCGGTCGCGGCGAAGTCGTCGCGGGCGTAGTCGAGCACGTGCGCGGCGCCCAGCGACCGGACCAGGTCGGCCTTCGCCGCGCTGGACACTCCGGTCACCTCGGCTCCAGCGGCCACTGCAATCTGCACGGCAAAGCTGCCGACCCCGCCCGAGGCGCCGGTGACGAGAACGCGCTGGCCGGCCTGCACGCCGGCGAGGTCGGTGACCGACTGGAGGGCCGTGATCGCGGAGACCGCGACCGTCGCCGCCTGCTCGTGCGTGAGAGTGGCGGGCTTGTGGGCCAGCTTGCCCTCCTTCGCGACGGCGTACTCGGCGAAGCTGCCGCTGCCGATGCCGTAGACCTCGTCGCCCGGCACGAACCTGGTGACCGCGGCCCCGACCGCTGCGACGGTGCCGGACAGGTCGAGGCCGACGACGGGCTGCCGGGGGCGGCGCAGGCCCGTGGCCAGCCGTACGGCGTACGGCGTGCCTGTCATCAGGTGCCAGGTGCCTCGGTCGAGTCCGGCCGCGTGCACGAGGACCAGCACCTCGTCGTCGCGCACGGCCCGCGGCAGGGGCAGCTCGGCCGAGCGGAGGACGTCTGCCGAGCCGTAGCCGTCCTGGACGACGGCGCGCATCGTGGTGGTCGTGGTGGGGGTCGCGGTGGTCATGGTCCGGCTTCCTGTCGAGTGACGTACTTAGTACGCCGGACAGTATCGTACTATGTACGAAATGACCAGACAGCAGCTGAGCAGGGAGCGCGTGCTGGACGCTGCGCTGTCCGTCGCCGACGAGGGCGGCCTGGCGGGGCTCACGATCCGCTCGCTCGCGCAGCGGCTGGGCACCAAGCCGATGTCGGTCTACCACTACGTCGCCAACAAGGACGAGATCCTCGACGGCCTGGTCGACCTGGTCTTCGCGGAGATCGAGCTGCCCGACCCCACGGGTCGCTGGCGCGACGAGATGACCCGGCGGGCCCGGTCGGCGCGGGAGGTGCTCGGCCGGCATCCCTGGTCGATCGCACTCCTGGAGTCGCGGACCGCACCCGGCCCGGCCACCCTGCGCCACCACGACGCCACCATCGGCGCCCTGCGGGCGGGGGGCTTCACGATCGCCCAGACCGCCCACGCCTACGCGGTGCTCGACGCGTTCGTCTACGGGTTCGCGGTGCAGGAGTCCTCGCTGCCCTTCGAGGGGCCCGACGGCGCCGCCGACGTGGCGGGCGAGATCATGGCGCTCATGGAGAGCGGCGCGTACCCGCACCTGGTCGAGTTCGCCACGCAGCACGCCATGCTCCCCGGCTACGACTTCGGTGACGAGTTCGACTTCGGCCTCGACCTGGTCCTGGACGGCCTTGCCCGGTTGGTCGAGGGCTGAGCCTTTTCACTGGCCGGAAGCCTGGCCGGTCTTCATGTGGACGCCCGGCCTAGCGTCGGCTTCGTGACTGCCGTCGCCTCCTCTGACTCCGCCGCCAGCAGCCAGGCCGAGGTCAGCGCCGAGATCGAGGCCATTGCCGCGTCGTACGTCGACGGGAGCGAGAGCCAGCCCCGGCTCGACTACCCGCCGTACCGCTCGAGCCTGCTCCGCCACCCGACCAAGGCGCCGCAGCAGGCCGACCCCGAGGGGGTCGAGCTGTGGGCTCCGGTCTTCGGCGAGCTCGACCTCGATGCCAGTGAGGCCGACCTGACCGCACAGCACGCCGGCGAGCCGATCGGCGAGCGGATCGTGGTGGAGGGCCGGGTCCTCGACGGCGACGGGCGGCCGGTCCGCAGCCAGCTCGTCGAGGTGTGGCAGTCCAACTCGGCCGGCCGCTACATCCACCAGCGCGACCAGCACCCGGCCCCGCTGGACCCGAACTTCACCGGCATGGGCCGCTGCCTCACCGACGCTGACGGTGGCTACCGGTTCACCACGATCAAGCCCGGGCCCTACCCCTGGCGCAACCACCGCAACGCCTGGCGCCCGGCGCACATCCACTTCTCGCTGTTCGGCACCGAGCTCACCCAGCGGTTGGTCACCCAGATGTACTTCCCGGGTGACCCACTGTTCGCCCTCGACCCGATCTACCAGTCGGTGGTCGACCCGAAGGCGCGCGAGCGGCTGGTCGCGACCTACGACCACGACCTGACCCAGCCGGAGTGGTGCACCGGCTACCGCTGGGACATCGTGCTGACCGGGCCGCACCGGACCCTCATGGAGGCCGAACAGTGAGTCTGACGCCGACCGCCGGCCAGACCGTCGGCCCCTTCTTCGGCTACGCGCTGCCGTTCCCGCACGACGACGAGCTGGTCCCGCCCGGCACACCGGGAACGGTCACCCTTCACGGACGGGTCTACGACGGGCACGGGGAGCCGGTGCCGGACGCCATCCTCGAGCTCTGGCAGGCCGACGCCGACGGCAACCTGATCCAGGAGCAGGGTTCGCTGCGCCGCGACGCCGGACCCGATGAGTGGGCGTTCACCGGCTTCGGCCGATCTTCGACCGACGCCGAAGGCCGCTACTCGTTCACGACGGTCGTCCCGGGCGCGCCGTTCTTCGCGATCACCGTGTTCGCCCGCGGGCTGCTGAACCGGCTGTTCACACGTGCCTACCTGCCCGACCACGCCGGTGATCCCTTCCTGGACACCGTGGATGCGGACCGCCGCTCGACGGTGCTCACCACGCAGGACGAGACTGGCTACGTGTTCGACGTACATCTGCAGGGCGAGCGGGAGACCGTCTTCCTGGCCTACCCGCGTCACCTGTCGTGAGCGGAGCCTGAATGTCCGACCTGTTCTGGCCCGGCGACGGACGGGCCGGAGAGCTGTTCACCGACGCGGCCTTCCGGGCCGCGCTGGTGGCCGTCGAGTCGGCCTGGGTGGGCCCCGAGCTGTCGGTCCCCGACGACGAGCTGGACGTCGAGGCAGGCGGCAACCCCGTCATCCCGCTCCTGGACGCACTCAGGAAGGCGAACCCGGACGTCGCCCTGCACGAGGGGCTGACCAGCCAGGACGTGCTCGACAGCGCGCTGATGCTGCTGCTGCGCGACGCGGTCGCGGCCGTGGTCGGCCACCTCGGGCTTGCCGTCGAGGCGCTGGCCCGGCTCACCGCGGAGCACGGCGACACGGCGATGACCGGCCGCACGCTGACCCAGCCCGCGCTGCCGATCACGTTCGGCGACAAGGTCGCCGCCTGGCGGGCGGGTCTCACCGAGGCCGTCGCGGACCTCGAGGCGCTGTCCTTCCCGGTGCAGGTCGGCGGCCCGGTCGGCACCTCCCGCGACGGCGCCGCCGCGCTGGCCGGCCGGCTGGGGCTCGCCGAGGCCACCGCCTGGCACACCCAGCGCCGGCCGGTCACCCGGGCGGGGGACGCGCTGGTCGCCACCACGGACGCGTGCGGCCGGATCGCCCGTGACGTGCTGGTGCTGGCCCGGCCGGAGATCGGGGAGCTGAGCGAGGCCGTCGGTGGCGGGTCGTCTTCGATGCCGCACAAGGCGAACCCGGTGCTCTCCGTCCTGGTCCGCCGCGCCGCCCTGACCACGCCGCAGCTCGGCGCCACGCTGCACCTCGCCGCCGCCGACCAGGTCGACGAGCGAGCGGACGGCGCCTGGCACGCCGAGTGGGACACGTTGCGGCTGCTCGCTCGTCGTACCGCCGTCGCCGCCAGCCAGACCGCGGAGCTGCTCGAGGGGCTGCGGGTGCACCCCGACCGGATGGCCGCGAACCTCGAGGCCGCGGAGGCAAGTCGATGACGACGCTGGTCCTGGGCCCCTCGATCGGCACCTCGGCCGACGCCTGCTGGGGGGCCTGTGCCGCCTTGCTCCGGGACGAGCTCGAGGTCGTCGCCTGGGAGCTGCCCGGCCACGGGGCCGATCGCGGTCCGGTCGCGGAGGACCTGACGGTCGAGGACCTCGCGGCGCGCGTGCTGGCACAGGTCGACGGCCCGTTCCTCTACGCCGGCGACTCGGTGGGCGGACAGGTCGGCCTGCAGCTGCTGCTCGACGCACCAGACCGGGTGCTCGGTGCGGTGCTGTGCTGCACCGGCGCGAAGATCGGCGACGCCGACATGTGGCGCGACCGGATCGCGCAGGTCCGCGCCTCCGGCACCGCCTCGCTGGTGACCGCGAGCGCGCAGCGCTGGTTCGCGCCCGACTTCGTCGACCGCGAGCCCGAGCGCGCCTCGGCGATGCTGCACTCGCTGCGGGATGCCTCGGACGACGGCTACGTCGCGGTCTGTGAAGCGCTCGCGGCGTACGACGCCCGGGAGCGGCTCGGCGACGTCGCGGCGCCGGTGGTCGCGGTGGCTGGAGCGCACGACCCGGTCTGCCCGCCGGACCTGCTCCGCGAGCTGGCGGACGGGGTACAGCATGGTCGGCTCGTGGTCCTGGACGACGTCGCCCACCAGGCGCCCGCGGAGGCGCCCGAGGAGGTCGCCATGATCATCCGAGC
>JAWWPK010000224.1:0-22823 GCA_033854925.1 Nocardioidaceae bacterium
GTTGAGGAGGGCGCCCTGGCGCCCGTCTCGAAACCTCGCGACTCCGAGGCTGAACTACGCCAGCGCCCATCGAGCCTGTCGAGATGACCGCAGGCCGCCTCCCAGCCCACGTTGCGGGGGTCTCGACATGCTCGACCGACGGCGCCTAGGTTTGCCCGTCGGTGAGGGAGGCGGATGTGGCAGGTCTCGGGAGACGCGTGGCACCGATGGTGGCGGGCGCGCTCGTGGCCGCTGGGCTCGTGGCCGCTCCCGCGCACGCCGTCGACGCGATCGACGGGCCGCTGACCTCCGGCGACTCGCTGTTCCCCAACCAGGGCAACGGCGGCTACGACGTCGGCCACTACGACGTCGACCTCGCGTGGACGCCGGGGGCACCCAGCACGCCCGGCACGATCGACGCCACGACGACGATCGCGGCGACCACCACCGGACCGCCCTTGTCGTCCTTCGGCCTCGACCTCGAGGGGCTGACCGTCAGCGGAGTGACCGTCGACGGCGCCGTCGCGGCCTGGTCTCGAATCAACGGGACGGACGGCGCCACGCCGGGCCAGCACAAGCTCGTGGTCACGCCCGCCACTCCGGTCGACGGTGCGTTCACCGTCGTAGTCGCCTACGGCGGCGTGCCGACCGAGCGCCACGACACCGACGGCTCGGACGAGGGCTGGATCCCGACCCTCGACGGCGCGACGTTCATGAACCAGCCGATCGGCTCGATGACCGGCTTCCCCAACAACAACACCCCGAAGGACAAGGCGACCTACACCTTCACCGTTCACGTTCCGGACACGTTCGAGGTCGTCTCCAACGGTGAGCCCACGTCGATCCCTCCGAACGGTGCCCCGCGCACGTGGGTCTGGAACGAGACCCAGCCGATGGCCAGCGAGCTGGCGCTGATCTCGATCGGCCAGTACCAGGTGCTCACCTCGACGATCAACCTGTCCGGCGGGCGATCGGTGCCGGAGTGGACGTTCGTCGACTCCGCCATCTGGGCGAGCAGCTCGAGCACGATCGAGGCCCGGCGGGCCCAGCTGTCGCCGATCCTCACTGGGCTGGAGTCGTTCCTCGGTCCGTATCCGGGCCACAGCACCGGGATCGTTGTAGACACGACCATGGTCGGCTACGCACTCGAGACGCAGGACCGGCCGACCTGGCCGTCGGCCAGCTCGGTGAACGGCTCGCTGGTGCACGAGCTCACCCATCAGTGGTACGGCGATGCGGTCGCCCCGGCCGACTGGAACGGCCTGTGGGTCAACGAGGGCATGGCGACCTGGGCGCCCACGCGCTACGGCGGCGGCAACACCGAGACGACGTACTTCAACACCTGGAACTCCACGGGCACGGGCAGCTCGCTGTGGACGATTCCGCCGTCGGGGATGACCGTGCCCTCGCAGCTCTTCGGCTGGCAGTCCTACACCCGCGGCGCGATGACCTACGAGGCGCTGCGGGCGGCGATCGGCGATCCGGCGTACTTCCAGCTGATCAAGCAGTGGCAAACCGACTTCGGCGGCCAGACCAAGAAGTGGACAAACCTCATCGCGCTGGCCGAGCAGCTCTCCGGCCGCAACCTCACAGCGTTCTTCCAGGACTGGATCTACGACCCGGACAAACCGGCCTGGCCGGGCAAGCTCAGCCTCGTGCTCGGCGCGGCGCCGGGAGCCGGACCCGTGCCGGCCGGGTCCGCGCTGAGCTACTCGCTCACGGCGACCAACACCGGGAAGGTGCCACTCACCGGAGCGGTCGTCTCCGTCGACCTCACCCACGTCCTGGACCATGCGACCCTCGGCACGCTGCCCGCCGAGCTCTCGCTGACCGGTACGACGCTGACCTGGACGGTGCCGACGACCGCGGTCGGCGGCGTGGCGGCGACGTCATTCCCCGCTGCCGTCCAGGCTGCGGCTGAGGGCGCCACGCTGTCGGCCAGCGCGTCGATCTCGACGCTGGGCGGCACCTGCGCGACCTGCACGGTCACGCACACGGTCGGGCCGCAAGCGGAGCCGCCACCACCCCCCGGCGCCATCGGCACCGAGTGCGGGGTGACCGTCACCGGCAAGGCCAGGGTCGGCCGCAGGCTGCGCGCCGTGGTCGCGGGCTGCCCGGCGGGGGCCAGCTTGGACTACCAGTGGTACGTCGGCACCAAGCCCATCGGCAGTGCCACCGCGGCGACGTATCGGATCAAGGGGTCGAAGGCAGGCAAGCGAATCAAGGTAGTGGTGACGGTTGCTGTGCCCGGCTACGTGACGACCCAGCGGGTCAGCGCGCTCACTCGGAGGGTGCGCCGGTAGACCAGGGAGTCAGGCGGCGACCAGGCCCAGCAGCGCGCGGGCCTCGCCTGTCGTCATCGGGGTGCGCTGGGCGAGCCGCCCGGCCTCGACGGCCCGGTCCACGAGCTGCCGGTTGGACTCCTCCGGCACCCCCCTGCTGATCGTGAGGACGTCCTCCATCCCGACCCGCAGGTGACCGCCCTGGGCCAGCGAGGCGAGCATCACGCTCAGGGTGCTGCGGCCGATGCCCGTCGCCGACCACGACGTCACCGCGTCGGGCAGCGCGGCGACGCCGGCGACCAGGGCGGCCGCGGTGCCGGGCATGCCGCCCGGAACGCCCATCACGAAGTCGACGTGGACCTTGCCGCCGTGGGGCAGGCCGTAGCGGTCGAGCAACCGGTGCAGCCCCGCGACATGGCCGAGGTCGAACAGCTCGAACTCCGGGACCACCTGGCGCTCCTGGCTGAGCTGGTAGAGCTCGGTGATGAACGGCCACGGGTTGGAGAAGACGTCGTCACCGAAGTTGGTGGTGCCCATGGTGAGGCTGCACGAGTCCGGCGCGGCGTCGAGGACCTTGAGCCGCAGGTCCAGCGGGTCGTGCACCGAGCCACCGGTGGAGAGCTGGACGACCAGGTCGGTGCTCTCGTGCAGCGCGGTGACCGTGTCGGTGAGCAGGCCGAGGTCGAGCGTGGGCCGGTGCTCGGCGTCCCGGATGTGCACGTGGATCATCGCCGCGCCGGCCGCCTCGCACTCCTTGGCGGTCGCGACCAGCTCCTCGAGCGTGGTCGGGAGCTGGGGGCAGTCGGCCTTGGCGGTCTCGGCACCGGTCGGGGCCACGGTGATGAGCAGCGGGTCAGCCATGGGTCGCATGCTGCCAGACGGATGAAATGGATCTTTCGGACGTGCCAAAACCCCTAGCCTGTCGTTAGTCCGGGCGACCAGCCCGCATTCAGAAGAGGCCCAACCCCCCCGTGGACTTCAAGCAGATCATCCAGGTGCTTCGCCGTCGATGGATGACCATCGCACTCCTGTTCGTCATCGCGGTGGGCGCCAGCGCGGCGTACAGCTTCACGGCGACCAAGCAGTACCAGTCGAGCGCCACGATCTTCATCTCCGCCAACATGCGCGACGCGTCCGACAACTACGCCGCGACGTACGCCATCTCCACGCGGATGGAGACGTACGCCGACCTGGCGACCAGCGGCGACCTGCTCAACGGGGTCATCTCCGAGCTGGGGCTCGGAAACCTCGACGTGGCCGCGCTCGCCAGCAAGATCGACTCCGAGGTGGTGCCCAGCACCTCGCAGATCAAGCTCACCGTGACCGACCACGACCCGGCGGTCGCGCAGACGATCAACGCGAAGCTGTCCGAAGATCTCGCCAACTACCTCGCCGAGGTGGAGACGCCGACGGGCACGACGAGCTCCCAGATCATCGCCCGGGTCACCGACCCCGCCGACTTCCAGCAGAGCCCGGTCACTCCGCGCACCGTGCTGAACCTCGTGGTCGCCGGGCTGCTCGGGCTGGTGCTCGGCATCGGCCTCGCCGTCGCCCGTGACGTCCTCGACCGGTCGGTGAGCAGCCTGGAGCACGTCGAGGAGGTCAGCAGCGCGCCGGTGCTCGCGAGCATCGGCTTCGACAGCCAGATCAAGAAGAGTCCGCTGCTCACCGACCTCGGCGCCTTCGCGTCCCGCACCGAGGCGTTCCGGCTGCTCCGGACCAACCTCCAGTTCCTCGACCTGGAGCAGCAGCCGCGCAGCCTGGTCATCACCAGCGCCGTGCCCGGCGAGGGCAAGACCGTGACGGCGGCCAACCTCGCCGTGGCCCTCGCCCAGGCGGGTCGCAAGGTGCTGCTCGTCGACGGCGACCTCCGGCGGCCGCGGGTGGCCGCCCTGCTGGACCTCGACGGCGCGGTCGGGCTCACCAGCGTGCTGGTCGGCACCGCCACGCTCGAGGACGCGATTCAGGTCCACGACGCGAGCGGGCTGCACTTCCTGGCCAGCGGTCCGAAGCCACCCAACCCGACGGAGATCCTGCAGTCCAGGGTCACCCATGACCTGCTGAAGCGACTCCGCGACGACTTCGACATGGTCATCGTGGACGCGCCGCCGCTGCTGCCCGTCGCGGACGCTGCTGTCATCGCGACCGCCACGGACGGCGCGATCGTCGTGGCGCGGCACGGCAAGACCAGTCGCGACCAGCTGCGCGAGGCGGTGACCCGGCTCGAGAACGTGGGGGCCCGGGTCTTCGGGGTCGTGATCAACATGATCCCGCGCCGGGCCGCCAACTCGTATTACTACTACTACTACGAGGACGCCGCTTCGGGCGGTGCCCGCAAGAAGTGACCCTCGTCGGGCGCGGGACCCTCGCCGCAGTGGCGGTCGTCCTCCTGGGCGGGCTGGTGGCGCTGTCCACAACGGGGCCGATCGGGGCGGTGGTCGCCCTCGCCTGTGCCGTCGTGGTGACCCTCGTGGTCGTGCTCGGCCCGGAGCGGCTCGGCACCGGCTTCGTGCTGCTCGCGATGTTCACCGCACCGCAGAACGCCGTCCGCCCGATCGCAACCGCCGACTTCGTCACCTTCTCCGACCTCTTCCTGCTGGTCGGCGCGGGGCTGCTGCTGCCCACCCTGCTGCAGCGGCGCGGCCGCTATCCCGCACTGTTCCTGGTGGGCGCGGTGGGACTGAGCGCGATGGTGCTCATCTCCGCGACGATCGGGCCCGCTCCCCTTGCCGGCCTGGTCTACGGCCTGCGGCTGCCGGCCGCGGCCGTGGCCCTGCCATTGTTCTTCCTGGCATGGCGACCGCAGGGCCGGCTGGTCGAGGCGCTGGCGTGGGCCTACGTCGCGGGCCACGTGGTGAGCACCTGCTACGCCGTGGTGGAGGGGCGGGCGGTCAACGACCGCTACGACGGGCTCACGACGCACTTCAACTTCTTCGGCATCGCCGCACTGATGTCCAGCACCATGCTGGTGCACCTCTTCCACGCGACACCGCGCCGGTACCGCTGGGTTCCGACGGTCGCGGCGGTGTTCTGCGCGGCGTCGATCACCATGAGCGGCAGCCGGGCGACGGCCCTCGTGGCGGCCACGATCCTGGTGCTCTACCCGCTGCTGGAACGCTCCGTCGTCTCGGCTTACGTGCTGATCGCCACCGCGCTCTGCGTAGTCGTGGCGGGCAACCAGCTGCTCTCCCGGTTCGGCAACGGGTCGGCCATCGAGCGGCTGCGGGGCGACGCGACGACGGCGTTCTCCGACAACGAGCGGACCGTGGCGCTGCAGACCGGGTGGGACAAGTTCTTCGCCCATCCGATCCTCGGCAACGGCTTCGACGCGACCGCCCTCGACGCGCACAACATCTACCTCGAGGTCGGGATCGGCATCGGGCTGGTCGGCCTGGTCTGCTACCTGCTGGTGCTCGGGATCGGCGTCCTGCCGGTGCTGCGCAGCGGCCCGCTGCGCCGGCTGGGCTACATCGCGTTCGGTTACGCCGCGGTCGGCCTGCTCACCAACAGTCTCTGGGACCGCTTCGTCTGGATGGCCATCTCCCTGTCGGTGCTGGCCGCGGCCGACATGGGCCCGCGGTCGAGCCGGCCGCGCGACGACTCCGAGGCCGCCGCCGCGCCCACCCGTACCCGCGTCCTCGCCCAGGAGACCTCGTGAGCCGCTCCCCCGCCCTGGCCGCGCGCCGGGTCCGTCAGACCTTCGGCTTCGCCAACGCTCCCCGGGTCCTGGCCGACCTCGGCTCCGCTCTGACGCCGTGGCGGCGCGAGGAGCTGCGCTTCCGGACCCGCAGCGGGCTGGTGATCGCGTGCCCCAACCACGCGGGCGCAAGGGTGCCCGTCTACGAGGTGTTCGCCGAGGACACCTACCGCATGGACGACCTCGCCGCCGGGTTGCCGGAGCGACCCGTCCTGCTCGACATCGGCGCCCAGATCGGCTGCTTCTCCCTCGCGGTTGCCACCCGCTTCCCCGGTGCCACCGTGCACGCCTACGAGGCGTCCCCCTCGACGGCCCGGTGGCTCGAGCGCAACGTCCGGGACAACGACCTCACCGGCCGGGTCACGGCGTACGCCGTCGCGGTGTCCGACCACGACGGGACGCTCGAGCTCGCCGACAACGTGCACGCCAGCGCGCTCAACGGACTCACCAGCACTGAGGGGAGCCTGGTGACCGTCCCCTCCCGGACCTTCGCCTCTGTGGTCGCCGATGCCGGCGGGCAGGTCGACCTGGTGAAGCTCGACACTGAAGGTGCGGAGTACGCCATCGTCCTGGGCAGCCGGCCGGAGGACTGGGCCGGGGTGCGCACCCTGGTGATGGAGTACCACGACGTCCCGGGCCACTCCTGGCCCGAGCTCGCGGCGTTCCTCGCCGAGGCCGGGCTGCGCGAGGTCGCGCACGAGCCGGCCGGGCCACGCCAGGGCACGGTCTGGCTCCGGCGTTAGTGGTCACCGCCAGGTGAGGGCGGTCGTCCAGCGCGTCCTCAGCGCCTCGGTGACCGTCGACGGTGCCGTCGTCGGCGTCCTGCCCGCACCGGGGCTGCTGGTCTATGTCGGCGTCACCCACTCCGACGGTCCCGCCGAGGTGGCCTGGCTGGCTCGCAAGCTCTGGGAGCTGCGGCTGCTGCGCGACGAGCGGTCAGCCTCCGACGAGGGCGCACCGATCCTGGTGGTCAGCCAGTTCACGCTGTACGGCGACGCACGCAAGGGCCGGCGCCCGACCTGGCTGGCGGCCGCCCCAGCGCCGGTCTCCGAGCCCGTCTACCAGGCCGTGTGCGCCGAGCTCGAGCGGCTCGGGGCGCACGTCGAGCGCGGGGTGTTCGGCGCCGACATGCGGGTGGAGTCGGTGAACGACGGCCCTGTCACGGTGCTGCTCGAGACGCCCTGAGCTCGACCGCCTCAGCTCACTCCGGCCGGAGCTCGGCCCAGGTGACCTTGCCCTGGGGCTGGGCGTCGATACCCCAGGAGGCGGAGATCGCCGAGACGATGACGATCCCCCGTCCGCTCTCGGCAACCGCGCTGAACGGCTGGGGCTCCGGTGTCCCGCCGTCGCCGTCGGCGACCTCGATGCGGATCACGCCGTCGGTCCGGCTGAGCCGGACCTCGTACGGCGAGTCCGTGTGCAGCACCGCGTTCGTGGCCAGCTCGGTGACGATCAGGGAGGCTTCGTCGAAGACGTGGTCGGCACCGCACTCCTGCAGCCATCGGCGCACGAACTCGCGAGCCAGCGGCACGGTGTCCACGTCTCCGTCGAACCGGGCAGTCTCGCTCCGATGGGCCGTGCGGCCGACGTCGTCGAGCAGCTCCACGAGGTAGTCCAGCTCGGCGCCCTTCAGGACGTAGCCGGCGGTGTTCTCCTCGTACCATGCCCGGTCGTCGTCGTCGCTCGCGGTGAAGACGACGACCTTGGCGTGAGGCACGACGCCGCGCAGGCGGGTGAGCACATCGCGGCCGGCGAGGTCGGGCAGCCCCAGGTCCAGCAGTACGACGTCCGGCTGGTGCTGGGTGGCCAGCTCGATCGCCTGGAGTCCGGCCCGGGCCTCCGCCACCACCTCGAACCCGCCGTGGTAGCGGAGCGCGATGCGCACCAGTCGGCGTACGTCTGCCACGTCGTCGACGAGCAGCACGCGGACGGTCACGACGCCGCGGCTGACCTTGGAAAACGGACCACGAACGCATTGTGCTCCGCTGAGTACGTCGCGTCTCCGTGTTGGGCCCGCGCCAGCTCGCGCACGATGTGCAGCCCCAACCCGGTGCCGTGGCCGCCCTGGCTGGCGAACCGCTCGAACAGCCGGTCGCGCAGCACGGGCGTAACCCCGGGACCGTCGTCGCGCACCGCGACCTCGGCCTCGTCGCCCACCTGCCTGACGGTCACCCGGATGGGGCCGCTGCCGTAGGCGACGGCGTTGGCCACCAGGTTGTCGACGATCTGGCCCAGCCGGTCTGCGTCGACCACCGCCCGAACGCCCGCGCCGAGCTCGGCCTCGACCACGGCCTCCGGGTGAGCGACGCGGAGCCGTTGGAGCACCGGCTTCAGCACCTCGGCCAGGTCCCGATCCTGGAGATCGAGGGCTAGGGTCGCTTGCTGCAGTCGCGACGTGGTGAGCAGGTCACCCAGCAGCCGCTGGAGCCGGGCAGAGCTGCTCTGGAGACCGGAGAGCAGCTCGGTGCGTTCCCCCTCGTCGAACCGGTGCCAGTTCTCGGCGAGCAGCCGACCGGACATGCTGAGGACCCCCACTGGCGACCGCAGCTCGTGAGCGGTCACCGCCAGGAAGCGAGCCTGCTCCTCGGCCGCCGCAGCCAGCTCGGTGTTGGCGCTCTCGAGCCGCTCGTTGGCTTCGGCCAGTGCGTCGGCGTACTGGCCCTGCTGCTCGAGCAGCTGCATCCGCTCGGTGTTGTCGCGGGTCACCTTCGCGAAGCCGAGGTGCCGGCCGTCGTTCTCGAACACCGATGAGATGGTCACGTGCGCCCAGAACCTGCTGCCGTCCTTTCGGATGCGCCAGCCCTCCTCCTGGTAGACGCCATCGCGCAGCGCCACTTCCAGCTCGTACTCCGGATGCCCGGCGGCCTGCTGCTCCGCCGGGTAGAACACCCGGAAGTGCTGGCCGATGATCTCCTCGGCCGTCCAACCCTTGGCGCGCTCGGCACCCAGGTTCCAGCTGATGATGCGGCCCTCGGGGTCGATCATGAAGATGGCGTAGTCGCGCACCGCCTCGACGAGCAGCCGGAACCTGCGCTCGGACTCCCGGAGCCCGCGCTCGGCCTCGTGCTGCCGGGTGACGTCCTGACACTGCGCCAACAGGTACAGCGCCCGGCGGCTCCGGTCGCGCACCACCGACAGCGTGGTGCGCAGGTGGACGTCGTCGACCTCCGGGTGCTCGAGGGTGAGGACGTCCGCCCCCTTGTCGACGATGGCCGCGATGGCCTCCGCGACGTCCGGCTGGTCACCCACGGCCGCGCCGTACTCGCTGCCGAGCAGCTCGTCGCCGACGCGTCCGAGGATCCGGCACAGGGCCTCGTTGGCCCGCACGATCCGGCCCTGCAGAGTCATCGTGGCCATGCCGATCGCGGCGTCCTCGAACACGCTCTGGAACCGCTCGACCTGGTCCTCGAGCAGCCCCGGACCGTCGTCCGCACCCGCCTCGTCGTGCGGGTCGGGCGTCACGACGCCGCCCACCAGCTCGCCGACGACGTCGTCCAGGGACGAGGTCTTGGTGAGGTACGACGCGGCACCGAGCTCGAGCGCCCGCAGCGCGAGCGGCTCCTCGTCGAAGCCGCTGAACATGACCACGCGCGTGCCCGGCGACGCTGCCAGCACCTGCGGCAGCGCCGTCAAGCCGTCCATGCCCGGCATGGAGACGTCCAGCAGCATGGCGTCGGGCTGGAGCCGGCGGGCCAGGGCGACGGCATCGGCGCCGTTCGCCCCTTCGCCCTCGACGACCGCCGCGCCGGACAACCGGAGCTTGGTGCGAACCAGGGTGCGCAGCTCGGCGGAGTCGTCGACGACCACGACCCGCACCGTGCCCGTGGGGCCGACCGTGGTGCCGACCGTGGTGCCGGGAGCGACGGGGCCAGGGGCCGGGTAGCCGGTCAGGGACCAGGCCCCGGGCTGGCGCCAGGCGCGCCAGCGCCGTCCCTGCTCAGGCATAGTGCGGGGCAGGGTAGCGACGTTCTCCGCCGCCGTGCTCACCCCAAAGCGGCGTGCCGCTGCTCAGATCGAGACGGTCACCTCGGCGACCGAGCCGACCTCGGCGTGCACCACGTTGTCCACGGGCTCGGACTGCGGGGCCAGGGTCCGCAGCGTCCAGTCTCCCTCGGCCGCGAAGAACCGGAAGTGACCGGTGGCCGAGGTCGGGACCTCTGCGGTGAACTCGCCGGTGCGGTCGAGCAGCCGGACGTAGGCGTTGCCGACAGGGACGTCACCACGCACCACCTGGCCCTGGATGACCGCCTCCTTGGCGACGTTCACGCCGTCGAGCGAGAGTCCGCCCTTCGTCGCGCCGCACATCAGGCTTCCCCTGCCTCGTCGCCGAGGGCCACGGGGACGCCGACCAGCGAGCCGTACTCGGTCCACGACCCGTCGTAGTTCTTGACGTTGTCCTGGCCGAGCAGCTCCTTGAGCACGAACCACGTGTGCGAGGAGCGCTCGCCGATCCGGCAGTAGGCGATGGTGTCCTTGCTCCAGTCCACGCCGGCCTCGGAGTAGAGCTCGCGCAGCTCGTCGTCGGACCGGAAGGTGCCGTCGTCGTTCGCTGCCTTGCTCCAAGGCACGTTGGCGGCCGTGGGGATGTGGCCCGCGCGCTGTGCCTGCTCCTGGGGAAGGTGGGCCGGCGCGAGCAACCGGCCGGCGTACTCGTCGGGGCTGCGTACGTCGACGAGGTTCTGGTTGCCGATCGCGGCCACCGTCTCGTCGCGGAAGGCGCGGATCGACGTGTCCTGCTCCTGGGCGGTGTACGACGTCTTCTCGCGGGTGGGCAGCTCGTCGGTGAGCTCGCGGGAGTCGAGCTCCCACTTCTTGCGGCCGCCGTCGAGGAGCTTGATGTCCTGGCCGCCGTAGAGCTTGAAGTACCAGTACGCGTAGGCGGCGAACCAGTTGTTGTTGCCGCCGTAGAGAACGACGGTGTCGTCGTTGGCGACGCCGCGCTCGGAGAGCAGCGCCTCGAACTGCTGCTTGTTGACGAAGTCGCGGCGGACCTGGTCCTGGAGGTCCGTGGTCCAGTCGAGCTTGATGGCGCCCTTGATGTGGCCCTTGTCGTACGCCGTGGTGTCCTCGTCCACCTCGATCAGCACGACGTGGGGGTCGTCCAGGTGCTCCTCCACCCACTGGGCGGTGACGAGCGAGCTCTCGCGAGTCATGTTGTGGTTCCTTCTCTGTTGGTTGTTCTGGATGTCTTGGAACCGGGGTTTCGAGACTGGCGCAGAGCGCCCGACTCAACCACCGGCTAGTGGGCGAATCGCTTCAGGAGCAGGTACAGCTCGCAGCCCAGGCAGAACCTGAAGACCGCGTTGAGCAGCGCCGCGACCAGGGCGAACCCGATCGCGATCTGCCCGAGCAGGGTCACGCCCGACACGAAGGCCACGAGTGCGACCACCGTGAAGGCGAGGCCGACACCCTGTGCGAACCGCGGCGGCGCCGGGTCCTCGAGCTCGTCGGGCGCAGCGAGCCGCGGCCGGACGACGGTGCGGAACAGCCAGGCGTGCGGCGTGTGCTGTACGCCGCGGGTCGCCCCGATCGCGAAGAGGACGGCCTGGACGCCGGTGAGCACCGCAGCCCATGGGCTGGGCAGCAGCAGGACCACGACCAGCACCACGGCGGTGATGCCGGCGGTGAGCTGGGGACCGCGGGGGTCGATGCCGGCGGCCCGGGTGTGGGCTGTGCTCGATGTCGGGGCGGTGGTGGTCATTGCTCTCCCTGGGTCGCGGGGCAGACGGGCTTCGATCCAGCCCGGCACACGACGATACTGCAGTAATTCAGTCGAGAAAGACCGAAAGAGGGGCAGCGTCGTCAGGAGCGGCGACAGAGCGACGAGCGGACGCGGCAGTGGTCAACCGCGCGTCGCTTCGTCAGCCAGGTCGTGAACACTCTTCGAGAGTAGGGGTGGGCCACGCGGGCTACCCAGTCCGAATCTCAGCCAGTGGACTGTCGTCCCGAATGTCGAGACGGATCGCCGGCGCCACGCCTGCCGCCCGTCCCAGGATCTCCTCGAAGCGGCTGGCACAGCCGTCGAGGGCGAACTCCCGCTCGGCCAGCGCCCGCGCCTTGCGGCCCAGCTCATCTCGGCGCTCGGCGTCCGTGAGCACCGAGGCGACCCAGCGGCCGGCCTCGGGAAGCGCGGCCTCGACCGGCGGCAGCACGCACCCGTCCACCTCCGCGACCAGGGTCGCCGCCAGGTTCTCGGCCGGCATCAGGCCCAGCACCGGGCGGCCGGCACACAGGTAGGACAGGGTCTTCGACGGCACCGAGAACGCGCCGGCCGACGCGTCGAGCAGGACGACCAGCACATCGCCGCTGCCGAGCACCTCGGGCAGCCGCTCGTAGGGCTGGAACGGCAGCAGCGTGATCGGTACGTCGAGCCGCTCCGCCTCCGCGCGCAGCACGTCGACCGCCGGTCCCTCGCTCACCACGGTGAGGTGGACCGGGACGCCGGCGTCGCGCACCCACCGGGCGAGCCCGACCAGCAGCTCGGGGTTGTGCTTGAGCCCGAGGGTGCCGGAGTAGACGAGGCTCGGCTGCCCGGCGAGGCCCTGCTCCTGCGCCCACGCGTTGTCACGGGGCGTGGGGACGATCTCGTCGAGCGGCGCCCAGTTCGGGATCACCGTGGTCTTCTCGGCGGTCCCCCACGTCCGGTGGACGTCGACGAACGAGTCGGCGATCACGACCACGGCTGCCGACCGGCGGGCCACCCAGCGCTCACCGCGGCCGATCACCCCGGCCACGAGCCGGAACCCCTTGCCCAGCTTGGCGCCCGCGAACGACTGGATCGCGATCCCCTGCACGTCCTGGTGCCAGAGCACCAGCGGGATCCTGCGAACCCGCAGGTACGCCGCCAGCAGCACCATCGACGGCACCGGGGTGTTGGCGACCATGACGACCTCGGGCCGGAGTCGGCGTACTTGCCGGGCCAGCTGTACGCCGAACCTCAGCTCCTGGACGATCCGCTTCCTGAAAGCGAGCTTGTCGACGACCTCACCGCGGCCGATCGCCTCGAACTCGACCGGCGACGTCGGGTCGTCGAGCTTCCCCTTGCCCGAGACGTAGGCCGCGCAGTAGGAGTGCGAGACGTCGTGGCCGCGCCGGGCCAGCTCCGAGCTGAGCTCGACCTGGAACGGGTGGCCGCTGTAGTCGTGGACGAGGATGCGCATGGGCGGCAGAGGTCGCTCAGCCGAGCGAACGCTTCACCTGGTCGAAGACCCAGCGGTAGGTCTGCTCGAGGCCGTCGACGAGCGTGATGGACGGTTCCCAGCCGTAGGTCTCGAGGATCTGGGTGTTGTCGCTGTTCCGGCCACGCACGCCCTGGGGCGCGTCGAGCTGGTACTGACGCTCGCACCGGACACCAGCGATGCCCTCGACGATGTCGACCAGGCCGTTGATGGAGACCAGCTCCGAGCTGCCCAGGTTGACCGGCTCCGGGCTTTCGCCCCCCAGGATCATCTGGGTGCCGCGAACGCAGTCGTCGACGTACATGAAGCTGCGGGTCTGCTCGCCGTCGCCCCAGATCGGGATGGTTTGCTCGCCGGTGATCGCCGCGGTCGCGACCTTGCGGCAGATCGCGGCCGGGGCCTTCTCCCGACCGCCGGCCCAGGTGCCGTTGGGCCCGTAGACGTTGTGGTAGCGGGCGACCCGCGTGGTGAGGCCGAAGTCCTCGAGGAAGTGCCGGCACATCCGCTCGGTGAAGAGCTTCTCCCAGCCGTAGCCGTCCTCGGGCATCGCCGGGTAGGCGTCGGACTCCTTGAGCGCCGTGATGTCGGTGCTCGTCTGCTTGTCGGCGGCGTACACGCACGCCGAGGAGGAGTAGAAGTAGCGCTCGACGTCGTGCTTCTGGGCGGCCTGCAGCATGTGGGTGCTGGTCAGCACGGTGAGCATGCAGAGCGCCTTGTTGTTCTCGATGAAGCCCATGCCGCCCATGTCGGCGGCGAGCATGTAGACCTCGCGCGCCCCCTCGGTCTGCGCCATGGCGTGCTCGAGCAACGACAGGTCGGCGACGACGTTCTCGGCCTCCGGGTGCAGCTGGTGCCACTCCGACTGCGGCTTCACGTCGACCACGCGGACGCTGCGCCCCTGGCCGAGCAGGTCGTGGACCAGGTGGCCCCCGATGAAACCGCCACCTCCGGCCACCAGGACGTCGACGGGCTCGGACATGGCTCACTCCTCGGGCACGCGGGGTCTGGGCGCGCGCGTTGCCGATGCAACGAAGAGGGCGGCTTCCGGTTATGTGCGGGCCACCACGCGGATGCGGTCGGCATCGGCTCGGTCTAGACCGCGGGCCGAGTCGCGCCAATGAGAGGATCCTCCCCGTTCCACGGCAGCAGGACGGAGCTCAGGTGACCAAGCGCGCATTCATCACAGGCATCACCGGCCAGGACGGGTCGTACCTCACCGAGCTGCTGCTCGCGAAGGGCTACCAGGTCCACGGCCTGGTCCGCCGCGCGTCGACGATCAACCGGGGCCGGATCGACCACATCGACAGCCCCGACCTGCACCTGCACTACGGCGACCTCACCGACGGGGTGAGCCTGGTCAACCTGATCCACCAGATCGAGCCGCACGAGGTCTACAACCTCGGTGCGCAGAGCCACGTCAAGGTCTCCTTCGAGATGCCGGAGTACACCGCCTCGACCGACGGCACCGGCGCGCTCCGGCTGCTCGAGGCGATCCGCGCGGCAGGGATCGACTGCCGCTACTACCAGGCCTCGACCTCGGAGATGTTCGGCGCCAGCCCGCCCCCGCAGGACGAGCACACGGCGTTCCACCCGCGCTCGCCGTACGGCGCCGCGAAGCTCTACGCGCACTGGGTGACGGTCAACTACCGCGAGGCCTACGACCTGTTCGCGGTCTCCGGGATCCTGTTCAACCACGAGTCCCCGCGCCGCGGCGAGAGCTTCGTGACGCGCAAGATCACCCTCGGTGTCGCGGCGATCGTGCTCGGCGCCCGGGACTCGCTGCACCTCGGCAACCTCGATGCGGTCCGCGACTGGGGCTACGCGCCGGAGTACGTCGAGGGCATGTGGCGGATGCTCCAGCACGACGAGCCGGACGACTACGTGCTCGCGACCGGCGAGGGCCGGACGGTCCGGCAGTTCGTGCAGGCCGCGTTCGCGCACGCCGGGCTGGACTGGGAGCAGTACGTCACCTACGACGAGCAGTACGAGCGGCCCACCGAGGTGGACGCGCTGATCGGCGACCCGTCCAAGGCCCGCGAGGTGCTCGGCTGGAAGGCCGAGACGAACGCCGACGGGCTCGCCCCGCTCATGGTGGACGCGGACATCGAGCAGATGACCCGCCTCCTGGGGGCGTGAGTCGGTGAGCCCCGTGAGCCCCGCGAGCGACGGCGACGACTTCGAGCCGAGCCCCACCCTGGCCCGGCTCTACCCGGAGGCAGCGGTCGGCGGCTACACCCAGCTCGACGGGCAGGTCGAGTTCTACACACGGGTGAACGCGCTGGTGGACCGGGACAGCCACGTCCTCGACTTCGGCGCCGGGCGCGGGCAGTGGGCGGTGGACCCGATGCCGGCCATCTCGCGACGGCTGAGGATGCTGCGCGGCAGGGTCGCCCGGGTGGTCGGCACGGACGTCGACGAGGCGGTGCTCACCAACCCGGCGCTGGACGAGGCGAAGGTGGTGGCACCGGGCGAGCCACTGCCCTACGACGACGGCACCTTCGACCTGATCGTCGCCGACCATGTGCTGGAGCACGTCGACGCCGAGCACGCGCCCGAGGTGGCCGCGGAGATGATGCGGCTGCTCAAGCCCGGCGGCTGGCTGGCCGCCCGCACCCCGAACAAGTGGGGGATGATCGGCGTCGGCGCCCGCGCCGTACCGAACAAGCTGCACGCGCGGGTGCTCGACCGGCTCCAGCCCGGCCGCAAGCCCGAGGACGTGTTCCCGGTGCGCTACGAGATGAACACCCGCAAGGACCTGGCCCGGCTGTTCGCCCCCCACGCCGTGCACGTCTACGGGCACGCCAGCGAGCCGACGTACTTCGGGCGTTCGGCCGCGATGTGGCGGATCGCGTCCGGGGTGGACCGGCTCACGCCCGCCCGGCTCCGGCCCACCCTCATGATCTTCGTCCAGAAGGCAGCCGGGTGAGGCTCCTGGTCGACGCCATGTGTGCGGAGTACGGCGGCATCCGGACCTGCGTCGATCAGCTGCTCGGCCAGTGGGCCGACTTCTTCCCCGACGACGAGGTGCACGTCGCGCTCCGCGTGGGCTCGACGCTGACCACGGGCGGCAGCGTCCGGCACGAGCTCCCGGTGCACGGGCCCGACGTGCTCGGCCGGCCGCTCGCCCAGACCCTGGCACTGCCCCGGCTGTCCCGCGAGCTCCGCGTCGACGCGGTGCTCGCCACCGCACCCACGACGACCGTCCGCCGGGTCGCCGCGCCGATGTGCGTGGTGATCCACGACCTGCGGCACGACCTGCGCCCCGAGCAGTTCAGCCGTGGCCGGCGCATGCTGCGCGATGTGTCCTACGGCCGCTCCTATGCGATTGCCGACGGGTTCGTCGCGATCTCGCAGCGCAGCCTCGACGACCTCCACAGGCTGCACCCCGAGACAGCGGAGCTCCCATCGCGCGTGGTGCACCACGGCGCAGACCACGTGCTGGCCTGGCCGCCCGGGAGCCGCTTCGGCCCCTCGGTCGGGTTCGCCCACCACACGAACAAGAACCCCGACCTGCTCTTCGAGGCCTGGGCGATGCTCGCCGCAGACCCCGGCGGCGCCCCGCCGCTGAAGCTGCTCGGCGTCGGCGCGGCCCGGCGGGAGGCCATCGCCGCGCGGGTCGCCGCTCTCGGGCTCGGCGACCGGGTCGAGCTGGCGCCGTTCCTCCCGGACGAGGAGTTCCACCGGGTCTTCGCCGACGCCGACCTGGTGGTCTTCCCGTCCGACTTCGAGGGTTTCGGCCTGCCCGTGGTCGAGGGGATGCTGCTGGGCAAGCCGGTGGTGCTCGGTCCCGAGCCGGCCACCAACGAGGTCGCTGGCGGCCACGCCGCAGTGGCTGCCGACTGGACGCCGGCCGCGCTGGCCGAAGCCGTACGCCGGGCGCGGGCCATGACCGGGGCCGAGCTCGCGGCCGCCCACTCGTGGGCCGCGACGTTCACCTGGGAGCGGACGATCCGGCAGACCCGCGAGGTGCTCGCCGGGCTTGCCGGGGACCGGGCATGAGCCGGCTGCCGAGACGGCTGCAGCGGTTCTGGCCCCTGGTCAAGCGCCTGCACCGCACCGCGACGGCGGTGCTCGGGGTGGTCTTCCGGCGTACGTCACGGCTGTCGGGCCGGCGGGCCCTGCCGACCCGAGCCACCGAGCGTTCCGTGGACACCGCAGCGCAGGATCCGGCGCACGTCACCGTGCACCCGGGCGGCCCCGCCGAGGAGCTGGTCCGGCCGATGCCGGTGGGCGAGCCCGCCGACCACGCGGCGTTCGAGCCGTGGCTGCACCGCACGGTCTCGGCGCGCTACGTGCTCGAGGTGCGCGAGGGCCTGCTGGTCGGTGACTACGCCGCGACCATCGCGCCCGGTGGTGTCCTCGACTACGAGACCAGCGGGTACTTCGGGATCTCGGGCTGGCGCGAGCACCCGCTGTTCCTGCGCCCCCGGCTGCCCGAGCCGCGGCCGGTGCCGGGGACCCTGCTGTCGCTGGCCACCCGTGGGACGACGACGAACTACTACCACTTCCTCACCGACCTGCTGCCCCGCTGGGGGATCTTCGAGGAGGCCATGCCCGACACCCCGGTGGACGCGGTCTACCTGGGCACGCGGGCGTCGTACCAGCGACAGCTGCTGGAGCTGGTCGGACTCGACGCGCTGCCGGTGGTCGAGGTGGAGAAGAACGCCTGCCTGGCGCCGGAGCGGCTGCTCGTCCCGTCGACCCCCAACCAGGACCTGATGGCGCCGCACTGGGTGGTCGACTGGCTGCGCACCCGCCTGCCTCCCTCGCCCGACCTGAGCGGACACAGCCGCGGGCTGTACGTCACCCGCGGCGACGTCGCCAACACCCGGAGGTACGTCGAGGAGCCCGAGCTCTGGCCGGCGCTGGAGGAACGCGGCTTCACCCGCCTCGACCCCGGGACCGTCTCGGTGCGCGAGCAGATCGACCAGTTCGCCGCCGCCGAGGTGATCGTCGCGCCGCACGGGGCGGCCCTGGCGAACCTGGTCTTCGCCCGTCCCGGCGTCCGCGTGCTCGAGCTGTTCGCGCCCGACTACGTGAATCCCTGCTACTGGGCCATCACCGACGCCGTCCCCGACGCCCGCTACCACTACCTCGTCGCCGGCACCCCCGACGAGATCAAGGCCGCCGCACATCGCCCCATGACCGGCGTACTCCGCGACATCTCCCTCCCCCCAGCCCGCGTCCTCACCGCCCTCGACGCCCTCCTGTCCGACTAGCGCCGAGTCGGCAGAACTTGCCGCCGCGAGTGCGCCGAGTCGGCAGAAGGTGCTGCCGCGAGTGCGCCGAGTTGGCAGAAGGTGCGGCAGCTTCTGCCGACTCGGCGTTGTCCACAGATCCTGAAACCGCCACGTCGAGGAGGCCGTGACGGGGCAGATGTCGCTGCATGGACATCGACAAGATCATCGCCGACGCCAGTCTCGGCACGGACTTCTCCCTCCACCCGCAGCTACCGTTCACCCGCGCCCAAGCGAAGGCGGCCGGTGTCAGTCGTCACGCCCTTGACCGGTTGACGGCGGCGGGGATCCTGCGCAAGCCCATCCGCGGCGTCTTCGTCGCCACCGAGCTGGGTGACTCGCTGGCGCTGCGCGCCGAATGCCTTCGGCTGATCGCGCCGCCGGACGCGGTGATTGTGGATCGGCACGCCGGTTGGCTGCACGGGGCAACGATGGTGCTGCGACCCAACGAGCACCTTGAGCTGCGCCCGGTGACCATGTTTCTGCCGGGCGGTCGCGGTCGGCTGCGCAACCCCTTGGCGGACAGCGGCGAACGGACCTTCGGCCGCGGCGACGTCGTCGAGGTGGAAGGGTTGCGAGTGACCAGTCCACTACGGACGGCATGCGACCTGGGACGAGTTCGGTGGACGGATTCGGCGATCGCCGCTCTCGACGCGATGCTGCGATTGGGCGTCTTCACGAAGGATGAGCTCCTGGCCGAGGTTAGGAGGTTCCGCGGCATGCGCTGGGTGACCACCCTTCGAGCTATCGCACCGCTGGCCGACGGCCGGGCGGAGTCGCCGGGCGAGTCGGTCCTCCGGCTGCGGTGCATCGAGTGCGGCTTGAAGGTCGAGCCGCAGATTGAGGTGTGGGTCGGTGGCTTGCTGGTCGCGCGGCTGGACCTGGCGAGCTTGGAACTGCTCCTGGCGGTCGAGTACGACGGGGCTGAGTGGCACACCTCGCCGGAACAGCGTGCGCACGACGAGGGACGGCGTACTGATCTCGCCGAAAACCACGGCTGGCTAGTCCGCCCGTTCACCAAGGACGAGGTCTTCGGTCGCACGCGCGAGTGCGAGCGAATCCTGCACGAAGTTGCTCGGGAGGCTCGCCGGCGCCGGGGGCTGCGGGTGCACGCCTGACGCCGAGTCGGCACAAGCGGTCGCTCAGACAAGGTCGAGTCGGCAGCAGTTGCCGTCGCAGAACAGCAGCTTGTGCCGACTCGGCGTACCCAGAACAGCAGCTTGTGCCGACTCGGCTACTTCCAGATTCCGTCGGCGTTGAAGGCCTTGCCGCGGAGGGCGCCCACGAGGCGGGGGAAGCGGTTGCGGAGGCGGCCGTACTCCTCGGGCAGGGCGAGCCGGGCGCTCTTGACGGCGTCGCCCATCAGCTCCCGAGCCTCGGTCTTGAGGGCCCGGCGGCGCCAGGAGTCGTACGCCGCGGCCTCCTCGGGCAGGAACGGCGAGGGGAGCTGGTCCGAGGTACGGCGCTCCTCGATCCGCCAGGCGCGACGCAGCTGGCGGGAGACCCGGCGGCCGCGGGTGTCGGTCCAGTACGGGTACGCCATGGGCGACGGCAGGGCGCGCTCGTGCACGATGAGCGCGGCGGCGTACTCCCGGCAGAGCTGGTCGATGGCGGTGCCCTCGGTGCGCAGGTGCGCGGTCGAGGAGGCCAGCCGGGTGGACAGCTCCTCGGGCCGGCTGGTGTCGAAGGCGTGGAAGTGGAACAGCCGGAGCCGGTCGCCCACGGAGTCAGGCTCAGCCCCGGCGATGCCGTAGCCGGCGTCGTCCAGGACGATCGGCCGCTCGTGCAGGTTGGCGACGCTGACGTTGTAGCCCCGGTGCCGCCAGGCGCCGGCCCGGAAGGTCACCGACCCGATGTCGCACCACTTCTGGTCGACGAACAGCCCCGACAGCGGGTCCCAGAGGCACTCGTGCTCCAGGTGCCCCCACCACCAGTCGAGGAACGCCGCCGCGCGCCGGTCGACCGCGCAGAACCCGAGGTTGTAGACGCCGACGGTGAGCAGATGGCCCTCGGTGAGCTCCGCGCCCGGCGGCACCGGGTCGAGGAAGTGCGGCGTGAGCAGGATCCCGCCGTCGGTCGCCTCGAGGTCGGGGGAGAGCTCGACCATCGGGCTGGTGACGTACGTGTCCGGGTCGAGGTACGCCGCCTGCTCGGCGTCCTCGAGCAGGGCCTTGAGCAGCAGCGGCTTGACGGCGGTGGCCATCTCGACGAGGTCGTAGATGGTGGCGAGCCTGAGCACCGCGCGGAGCGGCAGCCCGAGGACGTCGGTGCCGACGATCTCGACACCCGGCCGCTGGATCCCGGCGAGGTGTGCCGCGTCGGCCGAGTCGATGACCAGGACCGTCAGCCGGGCGCCGGGGTGATGTCGCTGGAGCGTGTCCGCGAGCGTGAGTGCCTTGGCGAGGTAGTTGGTGGACAGGATGGTGCAGTAGGCCATCCGCTGCTCCTGCACGCGTGCACAGTAACGGCCCGGCCCGATCGCCGTTGTCCCACCGTGCTCGACTCCCTCACGGACTCCCTGACGCTCACCGACGAGCTGCGCTCGCTCTACCTCGACCTCGTGAAACGCAGCCTCACCGGCGCCCTGGCCGAGGACAACGACTCGGTCCTCGGCGGCGTCCGGACCGCCGGGTCACCGTCGTTCAAGAAGCGGCTGGCCGGAGCGGTCGGTGACCTCGCCCAGAAGGCCAACATCGAGATCGCGGTCAAGAAGCCCTACGACCACTCGCTGCGCGAGAGCGGGCTGGACTGGCCCTCACGCGCGGAGTCCATGATCGGGCTGCGCCGAATGAGCAACATCCAGGACTGCATCGCGCAGATCGTCGCGGACGGCGTGCCCGGCGACCTGATCGAGACCGGTGTCTGGCGCGGCGGGGCCTGCATCTTCATGAAGGCCAACCTCCGGGCGTGGGGCGACACCAGCCGGACCGTCTGGCTGGCCGACTCCTTCGAGGGGCTGCCCAAGCCGAACGCCGCGCTCTACCCGGCCGACGAGGGCGACACCCTCCACAAGCAGACCGGCCTGGCCGTGGGTGCCGACCAGGTCCGCCACAACTTCGACCGCTACGGCCTGCTCGACGACCGGGTCCGGTTCCTCGTCGGGTGGTTCAAGGACACGCTGCCCACCGCGCCGGTCGAGCAGCTGTCGCTGATGCGCCTCGACGGTGACATGTACGAGTCGACGATCCAGGCCATCGAGCCGCTCTACCCCAGGCTCTCCCCCGGCGGGTTCTGCATCATCGACGACTTCGGCAGCCACGCCTCACAGGCCGGCAGGGCGATCCACGACTACCGGGCCGAGCACGGGATCACCGACGAGATCGTCCAGATCGACGAGTTCGGCGCCTACTGGCGCAAGAGCTGAGCCACGACGGCTCAGTGCGGGGTGCGACCGGCCGCCTTCTGCTCGCGCGCCCAGTCGATGAACGCGTCGATGTCGGTGCCGGAGAGCAGCGGCGTCGCCTCGACCACCAGGTCGTCGGGCCAGTCCCACCACCGGATCTCGAGCAGCGCCTCGATCTGCTCGGGGCTGAACCGGTAGCGGATCACCTTGGCCGGGTTGCCGCCCACGATCGCGAACGGCGGCACGTCCTTGTTCACCACGGCGCCCGACGCCACGATCGCCCCGTCGCCGATCGTCACCCCGCTGCGCACGAAGGTGCGCATGGTCAGCCATACGTCGCTGCCGATCACGGTGTCGCCGGTCGGGACCGGGATGCCGTCCTCGCCGGCACCGGGGAGCTTCAGCCGCATCCGCAGTGGGAAGGTCGTGACGCGGTCGGCGGCGTGCTCCCCGCCGAGCATCACGATCGACTCCTCCGACAGCGCGGAGTAGGAGCCGACGACGAGCCGGGTGGAGTCGAGGTCGTAGGTCTTGATCACCGGGATGCCGTAGGTGTGCTGACCGATGGTCATCCGGCCGGACTTGAGCAGCCGGCGCTGCTGGGCGTAGTGCGGTTCGAGGACGGCGTCGTGGGCGCGACGCAGCGAGGCGCGCAGCCAGCGGAGGAAGGTCAGCACGCGGCTGATTCTGTCGTGCCGGCCATCGGCTGCGGCTCCTCGGTCCCGACTCGGCCCCCGCGCAGGTAGACCGTCCACCAGGTGACCGCCACGGCCGCCTGCGCGACCGCGAGGAACAGGAAGGCGCCGTGGGCCGCGTCCACGACCGCGCCCACCACGGTGGCGCTGAACGTGACGATGGTGGTGGCGATGTCGACCCGCAGCGTCGTGCGTACGGCGCGCAGGCCCAGCAGGGCCGACCGGACCCCGCTGATCAGCCCCAGCATCACCATCACGACTCCAGCCGGCACCACGAGCGGTTCCACGACCGCCCAGGTGGGACCGAGTACGAGCCGTCCGAGCACGTCGGGCAGCGCGACGAGAACGCCGGCGTTGAGCACCGCCGCGCTGGCGGTCAGCGTGGTGGTCCGGCGTACGTGCCGCGCGATCG
>JAWWPK010000225.1:0-3025 GCA_033854925.1 Nocardioidaceae bacterium
CAGCTGCTGGCCTCCCTGCCGCAGGTGGCGCGGGTGCTCACCGACCCGGCCGACGCCGGCCCGGTCACCCTGGCCCTCCCGCAGGACGTGCAGGCCGAGGAGTGGGACTTCCCGCAGGCGTTCTTCGAGCCCCGGCTGCACCGGGTGCCGCGGCCGCGTGCCGACCGCGACGCGCTGGCCGCAGCTGTGGCGACGATCCGCACCGCCGAGCGGCCGCTGCTGGTGCTCGGGGGCGGGGTGCGCTACTCGGGTGCCGCGGCCGAGGCGGTCGCGTTCGCGGAGGCGCACGGCGTACCGGTCGTGGAGACCGTCGCCGGCCGCACCCTGGTGCCGCACGACCATCCGCTGTACGGCGGTGCGCTCGGCATCGTGGGCTCCGCATCGGGCAACGCGCTGGCCGCCGAGGCCGACGTGGTGGTCGCGGTCGGGACCCGGCTCCAGGACTTCACGACCTCGTCGTGGACCGGCTTCTCCGGCGAGGTCCGGATGGTGACCGTCAACGCGGCCCGCTTCGACGCGGTCAAGCACGGTGCCGAGGCGGTGGTCGGCGACGCCCGCGAGGTGCTGGTCGAGCTCGACTCCTCGCTCGGTGACTGGGCCGCGCCGCCCACGTGGGCCGACCGGTCCCGGGCCGTGAAGGCGGACTGGGACGCCGAGATCGACCGGCTCCGCGCCGGCGGCCTCACGCCGGACGGCTCGCTGACCTATGCCCAGGTGACCGGCGCCGTCAACGACGCCTCCGGGCCCGACGACTACGTGCTCACGGCTTCCGGCGGCATGCCGGGTGAGCTGCACGGTGGCTGGCGCACCGGCAAGGTCACCCCCGGCGCGACCTCGGGCGCGACGATGGACCTCGAGTACGGCTTCTCCTGCATGGGCTACGAGGTGGTCGCGCCGTGGGGCGCTGCCATGGCCCGGGCCCGCACCCACCCGGACGGCCTCGTGACGTCGATCTTCGGCGACGGCTCCTACCTGATGCTCAACTCCGAGCTCTACTCAGCAGCCTTTGCAGGCGTGCCGTACGTCGCGGTGCTCTGCGACAACGCCGGCTTCGCGGTGATCCACCGGCTGCAGACCGGGCAGGGCGCCGACGGGTTCAACAACCTGCTCGCCGATTCGCGAGGCCCCGGCGCCGCGGCGGGCCTCACGGTCGACTTCGCCGCGCACGCCCGCTCGCTCGGCTGTCACGTCGAGGAGGTCGCGGACGGTGACCTCCCCGGCTTCCGGACGGCGTACGCCGCCGCGCGAGCGGCCGCAGTCGCCGAGCAGCGGCCGGCGGTGGTGGTCTGCCGGGTGGCGCAGTCCGCCTGGACCGAGTCGGGCGCCTGGTGGGAGACCGGCACTCCCGTGTCGCTGTCCGGCCACACGGCGTACGACGAGGGAAAGTCGCGTCAGGTCCGCTGGGTATGAATGTCCTGCGGTCGCTCTTCGGCGACCTCGACGACTCCTTCCAGCCGCTCGCTCGGGCGGGAGCCCTGCTGTTCTCGATCCTGACCGTCGTCGTCGGCCTGGTCGCGGAAGGCTGGCAGTGGGGCGTGCTCGGCGTGGCGATCGGAGTGCCCGGCATCGTGCTTCCGTACGTCGCGCGCCGCAAGGCCTGGTCGGCGGCGCGGACCTGGCTCCTGCTGGCGTTCATCATCGTCCTGGACTTCGGCGTGATGAGCGCGGTCGCCAGCACCCCGGGCACCTGACTCGGCTGCCGGACCTGAGACGCTGCCTTCATGCTCGAGCTGCGCCCCAACTGCGAGTGCTGCGATCGCGACCTGCCGCCGGAGTCGCCGGACGCGATGATCTGCACCTACGAGTGCACCTGGTGCCGCGACTGCGTCGACAACAAGCTCGGCGGCGTCTGCCCCAACTGCGGCGGCAACCTCGAGCGGCGTCCCATCCGGCCGGCGGCACTGCTCGTCGACAACCCCGCGTCGACGAAGCGGGTCCTTCGGGAGAGCTGTCCCTAGGAACCGTCGTCCAGCGGGTGCGAGTGCAGCCGGGTGGTGAGCAGCCGGCGTTCGGCGGTGTTGCTGGTCAGCTCGAGGGCGGCCAGGTTGGCCGCGCGGGCCTCGTCGTGCCGGCCGAGTGTGGTGAGCAGCTCCGCGCGTACGGCGTGGAAGAGGTGGTAGCCGGCGAGGCCGCCGGCCAGGGTCTCCAGCCGGGCCAGCGCGTCCGCGGGGTCGGCGAGCTGGGCGTGGGCCACGGCGTGGTTGAGCCTGACGACGGGTGAGGGGTCGTAGCGGGCCAGCTCGTCGTAGAGGATCGAGATCTGCAGCCAGTCGGTCCGCTCCCAGGACGGCGCGGTGGCGTGCAGGGCGGCGATGGCGGCGTGGAGCTGGTAGCGGCCGGGCCGGCGCAGCGCGCCTGCCCGCTCGATCATTCGCTCGCCGTCGGCGATCGCGGCCCGGTCCCACCGGGACCGGTCCTGGTGCTGGAGCAGCACCAGTCCGCCGTGGCTGTCGAAGCGAGCTGCCGCCCTGGCGTGCTGGATGGTCAGCAGCGCGGTGAGTCCCCATGCCTCGGCCTCGTGCGGGAGGGCGGTCGCGACCGCGCCGGCCAGCCAGACGGCATCGGCGGCCAGGTCGCGGTCCTGGGTGGCGCCGGTGGAGGACACGAACCCCTCGTTGAACATCACGTAGACCACAGCGAGCACGTCGCCGAGCCTGTCCCTCAGCTGGTCCGGGGCGGGTACGGCGAGCGAGATGCCGGCGTCCACGATCTTGCGCTTGGCGCGGACGATCCGCTGGGCCAGCGTGCTCTCGTTGACCAGGAACGCCCGCGCGATCTGCGGCGTGGTGAGCCCGACCACCGCACGCAGGATGAGCGCCAGTCGGGCCTCGGGCGCGAGCGCCGGGTGGCAGCACGCGAACAGCAGCGCCAGCCGGTCATCGGTCCCCGACCGCTCGCCCCCGGGTGGCTCCGCGCGGGCGGCGAGCGCTCGCTGCCGGGTGCTGGTTCGTACGCCGTCGAGGGCGTTGCGCTGCGCTGCCACCTGCAGCCACGCCGCTGGGTTGTCCGGCGGACCATCGCGACG
>JAWWPK010000226.1:0-3972 GCA_033854925.1 Nocardioidaceae bacterium
TCGCCGTCGTCGAGCAGGGTCGCCAGCGAGGCCACGGTCGGGTTGTGCCCGACGACCACGAGAGTCCGGATCACGTCCTCGGTCTCCCGGATCAGGTCGAGGGCGGTCTCGGTGCCGGCTTCGTAGAGCGCGTCGTCGGCGGTGCCCTCGAGGTCCCAGCCGCCGCCCTCGTTGACCGCCTCCCAGGTCTGCTGGGCGCGGACCGCGGCCGAGACCAGGGCCTGGTCGGGCTCGACACCACGAGCCGCCAGCCACTGCCCGGCCTCGGTTGCGTCCAGCGTCCCGCGGTCGGTCAGCTGGCGCTCGAAATCGCTTCGTCCGGACTGCTCCGCCTTGGCGTGGCGGATCATCACCAGCGTCTTCACGACGAGAGTGTGGCATGTCTTCATGCCGGTGGTCCTAGGGTGACACCCATGCCCCGAGGACCCCTGATGATCATCGGCGGCGCTGAGGACAAGCTGCGCAGGCGACGCATCCTGAAGGAGTTCGTGACGGCCAGCGGCGGCCCGGAGGCGCGGATCGCGGTGCTACCGGCCGCGTCGAGCCTCGGGGACGAGATCATCGAGATGTACGACGCGGTGTTCCGCGCCGAAGGCGCCGCCGAGGTGTCGGCGGTCCGACCCGACAGCCGCGAGCAGTCACACGACCCCGACCTGGTCGGTGTGCTGGAGAAGGCCACCGGCATCTTCATGACGGGCGGCAACCAGCTCAAGCTCAGCTCGATCGTCTGCGGCACTCCGGTCGGCGACGCCATCATCGCCGCGCACCATCGGGGCGCGGTCGTGGGCGGCACGTCGGCGGGTGCCTCCATCCAGTCCAGCCACATGCTGGCCTTCGGGGTCGGCGGCAGCACTCCGAAGCAGCGGATGACCCAGATGGCGGCCGGCCTCGGCCTGCTCCCGAGCACCGTCATCGACCAGCACTTCGAGCAGCGCAACCGCTACGGCCGGCTGCTGATGATCGTCGCCCAGTCGCCCCAGCTGTTGGGCATGGGCGTCGACGAGGACACCGCCGCCGTGGTCCAGGACGACGTGCTGAGCGTGGTCGGCCGCGGTGCGGTGACGATCCTGGATCCCAGCAACATCACCACCAATGCGTTCGACGCCAAGCGCTCCGCGCCGATGCTGGCGAGCGGCGTCGTGCTGCACGTGCTGCCGCAAGGCGCCCGGTTCGACCTGGCCACCCGGACGTTGCTGCCCTTCGAGACCCACATCGACCCGCTGGAGGCCGCCGAGATGGAGGAGGCGAGCCACGACGTACGTCGGATGGCGCGCGACATCGCCGCCGGCGACGCCTCCCCCAGCGTCCTGCGGCGGCGGCTGCGTCGTACGAGGAAGACCGACTCCCTACCCGACGGAGACGACGAATGACAGAGCGGCCCACACCCGACCTCGCCATCCTCGAGACGCGGGTCTACCGAGGCGCCAACATCTGGTCCTACGAGCGGGCGATCCACCTCGTCGTCGACCTGGGGTCGCTGGAGAAGTTCCCGACCAACATCATCCCCGGCTTCACCGACCACCTGCTCGACATGCTGCCCGGGCTGCGCGAGCACTCCTGCTCCCGCGGCAAGCGGGGCGGTTTCGTCGAGCGGCTCCACGAGGGGACCTGGCTGGGCCACGTCGCCGAGCACACCGCCCTGGCCCTCCAGCAGGTCGTCGGCCACGACATCCGCCGTGGCAAGACGCGTCAGGTCAAGGGCGAGCCCGGCCACTACAACGTGGTCTTCGGGTACGTCGACGAGCAGGTCGGGCTCGAGGCGGCCCGGCTCGCCGTACGGCTGGTGAACCACCTCGTCCAGGCGGACCCGGAGTTCGACTGGGACGAGGAGCTCGAGGCGTTCATCCTGCGCGCCGAGCGCACGGCGTTCGGACCTTCGACCCAGGCGATCCTCGACGAGGCGGTATCGCGGGACATCCCGTGGATCCGGCTCAACCAGTACTCGCTGGTCCAGCTCGGCCAGGGCGTCCATGCCAAGCGGATCCGCGCCACGATGACCTCGGCGACGTCCGCGATCGCGGTCGACATCGCCTCCGACAAGGACCTCACCACGCGGCTCCTCGGCGCCGCCGGCCTCCCGGTCCCCAAGCAGGACACCGTTCGCACCGAGGCCGAGGCGGTCCGCGCGGCGGAGCGGATCGGCTACCCGGTCGTCGTGAAGCCGCTGGACGGCAACCACGGGCGCGGGGTCTGCCTCGACCTCCAGAACGCGGAGGACGTGCGGGCGGCCTTCCCCATCGCCACTGAGCAGTCCCGCCGCGGCGTGGTCGTGGTGGAGTCGCTGATCGTCGGCAAGGACTACCGCTGCCTGGTCATCGACGGCCGGATCGCTGCGATCGCCGAGCGGGTGCCCGCCTCGGTCACCGGCGACGGCATCGCGACCATCGAGCAGCTCGTGGACACGGCGAACGCCGACCCGCGCCGTGGCGTCGGGCACGAGAAGGTGCTGACCCGGATCAAGGTCGACGACAACGCGGTCGGGCTGGTGCGCGAGCAGGGCTTTGCGATGACCGACGTGCCTCCCGAGGGACAGATGGTGAAGCTCGCGCTCACCGGCAACATGTCGACCGGCGGCATCTCGATCGACCGCACCTTCGAGGCGCACCCGGAGAACGTCGAGATCGCCGAGGAGGCGGCCCGGATGGTCGGCCTCGACATCGCCGGAATCGACTTCATCTGCCCCGACATCACCGAGCCGGTCCGCGAGACCGGCGGCGCCATCTGCGAGATCAACGCTGCCCCGGGCTTCCGGATGCACACCCACCCGACCATCGGCGAGCCGCAGTTCATCGCCAAGCCGGTCGTGGACATGCTCTTCCCGCCGGGCGCGACCTCGCGGATCCCGATCGTCGCCGTCACCGGCACCAACGGCAAGACGACCACCTCGCGGATGATCAGCCACATCTTCAAGGGCATGGGCCGCAAGGTCGGCATGACCTCCACCGACGGCGTTGTCATCGACGAGCGGCTGGTGATCCGGGCCGACGCATCCGGCCCGCGGTCGGCGCGGATGGTGCTGCAGAACCCGCGCGTGGACTTCGCGGTCTTCGAGGTCGCGCGCGGCGGGATCCTGCGCGAGGGGCTCGGCTACGAGCGCAACGACGTGGCCGTCGTCCTCAACGTGCAGCCCGACCACCTCGGCCTGCGCGGCATCGACACGGTCGAGCAGCTCGCCGACGTGAAGGCGGTGCTGGTCGAGGCCGTGCCCCGGGACGGCCACGCCGTGCTCAACGCCGACGACCCCCTGGTCCGCGAGATGCGGCGGCGGTGCTCGGGCCAGGTCGTGTGGTTCTCGATGGACGAGCCCGGCTCGGAGACCCGCGACATGATCGACGCGCACTGCCGGCGCGGCGGGAAGGCGCTGGTGCTGAACCCGTCGGAGCGCGGCGAGATGATCGTCGTGAAGCACGGCCCGCGTGAGATGCAGCTCGCCTGGACCCACCTGCTGCCGGCGACGTTCGGCGGCCGGGCCCGGATGAACGTCCAGAACTCGCTCGCTGCCGCCGCGGCGGCGTTCGCGGCCGGTGCTCCGCTGCACGACATCCGGCAGGGGCTCCGCTCGTTCTCGACGAACTACTACCTCTCCCCAGGACGCCTCAACGAGGTCGAGGTCAACGGCGTCAACGTGATCGTCGACTACTGCCACAACGCGCCGGGGATGAAGATGCTCGGCGACTTCGTGGACCGGGTCGGCGAGACGCTCGAGTCGTCCCACGAGCTGGCCCGGCCGTCGCGGATCGGCGTGATCGCCACCGCGGGCGACCGCCGCGACGAAGACATGCGCGAGCTCGGGCACATCGCCGCCCAGCACTTCGACGTCGTGATCGTCCGCGAGGACGTGGCGCTCCGCGGCCGGAAGCGCGGCGAGGTTGCCGGGTTCGTGGTCGAGGGGGTGCGCGTGGCGATGGCCGAGGGTGCCCGCTGCAAGCAGGTCGAGCAGGTTCTCGACGAGATCAAGGCGGTCCGGCACGC
>JAWWPK010000227.1:0-2904 GCA_033854925.1 Nocardioidaceae bacterium
GCGGGCCCGGGAGGAGCTCGCCAACGCCCGCACCGAGGCGGCCGAGGCTCGCACGGGTGCCGCGGAGGCCGAGGCGATCGTGGCTCGCGTGCAGGCACACGTGGCAAGGGCGGAGGCGGAGCGCGACGCCGCGGTGAGCCGCGCCCAGGAGATCACGGCGGACCGGCAGACCATGGTCGACCAGTTCCGGGCGCTCTCCAGCGAGACCGCCGAGCGCCAGGGCAAGTCGGTCGACGCGCTGGCGGCGCAGCGCCTCCAGGCCACCCAGGAGCTGCTGACGCCGGTCGCGGCCACCCTGCAGCAGTTCCAGGCCCGGCTGGTCGAGGTCGAGAAGGAGCGCGTCGCGATGGCGACCGACCTGCAGGCCCACGTCCGTGCGGTGCGCGACACCGGCGAGGCGCTCCGGCGCGAGACGGCCTCGCTCGTCACGGCACTGCGCAAGCCCCAGGTCCGCGGCTCGTGGGGCGAGACCCAGCTCAAGCGGGTCGCCGAGATGTCCGGCATGATCGAGCGCTGCGACTTCGACGTGCAGCTGACCAACCAGAGCGACGGGCAGACGCTGCGACCCGACATGCGGGTTCACCTGGCCGAGGGCAAGTACGTCTTCGTCGACTCAAAGGTCCCGCTCAGCGCCTTCCTCGACGCAGCGGAGACCGAGGACGAGCCGCAACGGGCCGCCCACATGGCGAGCTTCGCCAAGCACGTCCGGACCCACGTCGACCAGCTCTCCGGCAAGAAGTACTGGAAGGCCGGCGAGTCCCCGGAGTTCGTGGTCCTGTTCCTGCCCAGCGAGGCCTTCTTCGTCGCCGCCCTCGAGCAGATGCCCGACCTCTACGAGTACGCCGTCAACAAGGACGTCGTCATCGCCACCCCGACCACGCTGATCGGCATGCTGCGGGCCGTCTCCTACGGCTGGAAGCAGGCGGCCCTGGCCGAGACGGCCGCCGAGGTCTTCCGCCTGGGCCGCGAGCTGCACGAGCGCCTGGGCCGGATGGGCAACCGCTTCGACAAGCTCGGCCGCGCGATCCGCACCAGCGTCAACGCCTACAACGAGACCGTCGCCACCGTCGAGGGCACCGTGCTGGTCCAGGCCCGGCGCTTCCGTGACCTCCAGGTCACCGAGCACGACCTCGCTCCGCTCTCCAGCGTCGACGACGCGGTCCGGCAGATCCAGGCGCCGGAGCTGGTCGACGACGCCGCCCAGGTCGAGCCGATGGTCGGGCGCGCCCGGCGGCAGCCGCAGCCACCCGAGGCCGAGGCGCTGTGGCGCACCGACCCCGACCTCGACGAGCTGGTCGACGGCGACCTGGAGCGCGCGCGACCCGGGGATGACACCCGGCGCCAGGCCTAGGAGACTCAGGCGGTGGCCTTCGGGAATGCCGACTCCTACGCCCGCTTCATGGGGCGCTTCTCCGAGCCCCTCGCCCCGCTGTTCGCCGGCCTGGTCGACGTCCCCGAGCGCGGCCGAGTCCTCGACGTCGGGTGCGGACCCGGGGTCCTGACCGCGGAGCTCGTCGAGAGGTACGGCGCCGCGCGCGTCGACGCCGTCGACCCCTCGGGACCGTTCGTCGAGGCAGCGAAGGCCCGGCTGCCCGGCGTCGACGTGAGGCAGGGCAACGCCGAGTCGCTCCCCTACGACGACGGCGCCTACGCCGCCGCGCTCGCCCAGCTCGTCGTCCACTTCATGAAGGAGCCGGTGGCCGGTCTGCGGGAGATGGCCCGGGTGACCCGCCACGGCGGCACCGTGGCGGCTTGCGTGTGGGACCACGGCGGCGGCCGCGGGCCGCTGTCCCGGTTCTGGGACGCTGCCGCCGACCTCGACCCGGGCGTGACGAGCGAGTCGTTGTCAGCCGGCTCCCGGGAGGGTGACCTCCAGCGGCTGCTCGGCGAGGCCGGGCTGGTCGACGTCCGGGATGGGGAGCTGTCGGTGACGATAGGCCTGACGTCGTTCGAGGACTGGTGGGCGCCGTTCGAGGAGCCGGCCGGGTCGGTCGGCGACTATCTCGCGACCCGGAGCCGGGAACAGATCGGCGAGCTCCGCGAACACTGCCGGTCACAGCTGCCCGAGGGCCCGTTCGAGATGACGGTCTGGACGTGGGTGGCTTCCGGCCGGGTGCCGGCCACTCAGTCCTGATTCGGCTGAGCTCCTCGGCGGACCCACCTCAGCGGGTGGCGGTCCAGTCGCTCACGTCGAGACCCCACTCGGACTCGAGGCGGGCGAGCTGGGGCCGGTACATCACCTGCAGAGACTCCCTGAGCCCGTCCGGCCAGTCCCAGTCGGCCCGGCTGCTCGAGCCCGAGGCCTCGTCGACACCGGCCAGCGGGACCGTGTCGAGTCCGAGTCGGTGCCAGACCTCCTCGACCGCCGGCTGGGGCGCACGCCGGACCTGCTCGTAGACCATGACGACGATCCGCTCGCGTCCGACCGCAGCGGCCCACGCGGCCAGCTGGTCGGCGTAGAAGCCGGTGAAGGTCTGCATCGTGATCGGCACCGGGTAGGGCCACGGCGACGGCTTGCCGGCTCCCGCCCGGGTGGCCGCGAGCCGCATCGCGGAGCGGAACCGCTCGACCGGGTCGCGCAGCAGCACGAGGACCGGTACGTCGGGCACCAGCCGGGCCGCGGCGGCCGGGACCGAGGCGTGGCGCAGGTACTGCGGCGTCCACTCACCCCGACTCACGTCGTCGGCCGGGAACAGGTCGAGGTAGTCCGAGGCCGGCACCACCCCGTCGGCCACCTTGTGCAGCAGGTGCTGCTCCTTCTTGCCGTTGGTCCCTAGGCCGACCAGCGGATGCTGGGTGAGCAGGTCGGTGAACCAGGTGGTCCCGCTGCGCTGGGCACCGATGCCCAGCCACGAGGGGCCCCCAAGAAGCGCAGAGCCTGACATGAGGGTCACCCTAGGGTGC